>CAIRND010000066.1 GCA_903879825.1 uncultured Geobacteraceae bacterium | reverse complement strand
TCTCTCCAATAAACTATATCCAACCGCCTACAGGCACGGGTAATACACACATAGAGCAGGTTCCGATCCAAAGCAGATTTCCTGAAATCCTTTGTATTCGGGTCGTACAGGATCACGTGTGCAAACTCCACCCCTTTTACCTGGTGGGCTATCGTGACAAGAGCTCCCGGTTCAAAGGTCAACTCACCCTGTGGGTGCAGCCCGCTTATACCTGTTAGTGCTTTGTGAAGCATTTTTTCGTCCGACTTTTTCTTGCAAATGACCGCCGTCAGGCTGTCAGGATCCTCACTGACCAGTTTTTCGACAAGCTGGCGCAGTAACACCAGTGCGTGCTCCTCATCCGCTGCTTTGTGGTACTCAAGGACACCTGAATGCCTGCCCACCTGCTCGTTGTCCCTGGTGCTGATTCTTGAAGCAAGCGCCATGATCTCTTTGGGGCAGCGATAGGAAACGGAAAGGGTCTCATTACTCACCCCAACCTCCTTCAGATTCTTGTGAAAAATATCGAAATCGGCCGCATCAACCCACGACAGTATCTTCTGCTTGCTGTCGGCGCTCAGCGTTATACTATTGCGTTTATCCGTTGCCGCGAGAATCGCCTCAAGCTCCAGCAGCGAAAGATCCTGGCCTTCATCGACAATGATATGGGCGTACCAGCCGAGTGCCTCGCGGACCGGGCCATCCTTTTCACGCAGTTGGCAGAGCCGTAGCAGCACACTCAGGTCGGCAAATGAAACCGCGCGGCTTTTAACCGAGTAACGCCGACGCAAATCGGCCAGAAACGCTTCTTTCCCCTTACCTTCGACACACAGAGTATCCAGAACGTACGGCTGTCCATAAAACCGCCACAGATCCTGAAACGGGTCGGGCTCTTGCACTTCAGACACATAACGGGCCAGTAAACCGGACAGCTGCGACGATTTCTTCCGCGCCGTCAGGTCATCGCCCACAACCGGCTTGATGACCGTGCCTGTCAGGGCGGCAATGGCGCTTAAGGCCCAGGCGCTGAACGTATCCACCCTGGTGCTGCCGAGAAGGTCGGAGGACGTCTGCCTGACGTAGTTTCTGAGCACCTTGTTGAACATGAGGACAAGACAGCGATCAGGGGTGAATCTGTCGGGATCATTGAACTGAAGGCATGACAACCGGTGAAGGCTCACAACCGTCTTACCGCTACCGGCGCCGCCGGTGATCAAGGTACAGCCGTCAGTGGCTTCCGAGGTAATCATATGGAACTGATCAGGAGAGATCAGCGAGACGATATCCACCATACGATGGTCCTGGTTCGCTACCTTGGTATCAGTGGTCGTATGAAACTGTTTGGCATTTTTTACCCAGGTGCCGCCGGCCAACTCGTACAAATCCCCACTACATTCGATCCGCCGCAGTAAGCGTTTCGCTATCTCTACCGTGTCACGCCGGGTAATTACCCCTTCGCGGTCTCTACCCTGAATCGTTTCAAAGTATTCATCGCCCGGGTCGAAGTCATAAAAAAAGCGGGAGATCGGAGCTTTTCGCCAATCAACTACCAATGCCCTGTTGTCATGGGATATAAATCCCTGTTTTCCGATGAGATATTCTTTTGCACCGATCTTTCTGTCGGTGTCGTTGATCCCGACAATTCCGAAGTAGGGACTGTCAGTCATCTGGAATGAGGTGAGATACCGGGCGGGATCAAACTTGTCGTTCTCGATGAGTTTCTCCGTCAACGAATTTTTTTCATGCCAGTTTACTGACTCAAGGCGCTCCTTCTCCAATTCGGCCGTGTAGGCGCCGTGGTGGGCGATCTTCGCGCTGTTCATCCGCGCCGTTTCCTCGATGGAGGTGAGTACATCAGACAAGCGATGCTGCTCCTGCTGGACTATATCAAATTGAGAATTATCATTCATAAGCAGACTAAAAACCAATCCTTGAATTTTATTGAAAAGGATATGTGGCAACGGAAATCAGCCACACTCAGCCGAGCCGTATTAACGCAACTCCGGCCATAATAAATAATGCAGAAACAAGGCGAATTTTGCCAAACGATTCCTTGAGAAAAAGGATTCCGATCAGCACCCCCATGACAATACTTACCTGCCGAACAGGTACGGCGTAGCTTACCTGCGACAGATTCAAGCCATAGCGGAAGGTGAGAAACGATGCCATCATTATCGGACCGCTACAGAGAATCAGCCTCCAATGCTGCCGAAACTCCGCACCAATCATGCGGCGATATTTAGGCCGTAAAATATTAAAGGACATCAGAAACAGCATGATCATTACAAGGATGTAGGTAAAATAAAGCGGAGAATAGCTTTTGACGCCACTTTTTTCAGCAAGAGAACCGATGGAATATATAAATCCGGCTGTGAGAGCATCGCGCACTGAAGGACTTTTCAGATTTCGGAACGGACGTACTATTTCGGCCCACGAAAGTTTTTGCATCTGAACAGAATAGGTCCCACATATTACCAGTAATATTCCGCTCACCCCGAGTATCGACAGTTTTTCACCCAGTAGAACGACACCCCAGATTGGCACATAGATCATTGAGGTTTGACTGAGCGGATAGACCACCGAGAGATCACCGCCACGGTAGGCGCGACCGTTGAAAAGATGGTAGAGAACGAAACAGATGGCACCGATGGTAACCATCAGTATTGTGTGAAGGTCCGGCATGAGAAACGGTTGTGACAACGTGAGAATAACTGCGGTAAAGAGTCCGCCGGAGGCAATGAACATCCACCATATAAAGACCGTTTTATGGTGACTTCGCTTCACCAGCAGGTTCCAGAGGGCGTGCATAGCGGCCGAAATAACAATCAAGGTAAAGGCAAATTGGTTCATGGGCGGATTATAACTGAGGTTTGCCTGAGTGTGCGGATAAATATTCAGACAATACGCACGTGCCCACAAAACAGTCAGCAATCATTCAGTTATGGCATCACCATTGTACAACGAGGGATTGGTGTCTAAATTATACTCATATAATGACCAAGATAACAGCAATCACCTATTGTATATGCACACATAGTATGCTAGTTGGGTATACACAAAGGAGATACCCATGAAAAAAACCATTACAAACGTATTTCTGTTCACCACGCTGCTGATTGTCATGTGTGCAACTGTTCACGCTGCTGAAAATTCAAGCACAACGCTCGCGGCTTTAACTGATGTCCAGAAATACAACCGCGCCATTCATATAATGGCTATGTTACTACTCGGCTTCGGATTTTTGATGGTATTCGTTAAGAACTACGGGCGGTCGGCTCTGACAGCAACATATCTTTTAGTCAGCGTTTCTATCCCTTTGTACTTTTTGAAGGAAAACTTTTACGGCATGGGGAGTTCTGAAGGTCTTATCGACAAACTGATTCTGGCCGAATTCGCAGCCGCCAGCCTGTTAATCTGCGCCGGAGCAGTTCTCGGACGCTTAAAAATGATTCAATATATGATACTGGGTATCTTGTTTGTACCGTTTTATTCTCTCAACGAATGGATAGTTCTTAATGGCGGTTTAGGCCTGATCAGCGGCAAAGTTGTTGACACCGGCGGGTCTATCGTAATTCATGCTTTTGGGGCTATCTTCGGCTTGGCTGTCGCTGTCTCCATGACCACACAAAAAGAGTATGAAACTCCGATCGAATGTGATGAGACCAGCGACAGATATTCACTGCTTGGAAGTATGGTATTGTGGGTATTCTGGCCCAGCTTCTGCGCTGCGCTGGTCGCCCCGGCAGATGTCCCCCGGACTGCAGTTAACGTCATTCTGGCTTTGTGCGGATCTACCATCGCCACCTATTTTGCTTCGACAAAGCTCAGGGGCAAGATTTCTGCTGCTGACATCGCGAATGCAACTCTTGCCGGTGGCGTTGCCATCGGGTCAACCTGTGATATTGCAGTACCCGGCACCGCATTTGTGATAGGAATCCTGGCCGGACTTGTTTCTACGTTCGGCTTTGCAATTATCCAGTCACGCCTTACTGACCTGACCAAAAAGGTAGATAGCTGCGGTGTGCTGCATTTACACGGACTGCCTGGAATTCTTGGCGGGGTTGCTGCTTTGTTTGTGGTCAGCGGCATAAGTTTCGGGTCACAACTTGCGGGCATATCCATAACAATCGTTGTTGCGGCAATAGCCGGTCTGGTCACCGGAAATATTATTCAACTTTTTGGTACGAGAAGTGTGCCGTATCGTGATGACGAGGAATTTGAAGGGGAAATATGTGAGCAAGATGAGGAATTAACCGCTATCACAGCATCTGCAGCTGTTGCCGAACCCGGTATATAGTGAGACATTTCATGTTGACCTTTTCCAGACAGAAGCGGTAGTGTGGCAAAGAACGTATTGGATTCAAGTAATTTCTATTTTAAATAACAGGTAATGCAGGCATAAAATGGCTGATATTTTAGAAGAGATGATGATATTGGAAGATGCGGCCAGGCGGTGTATTCCACGTCTGGCCGCTGATCCTGTTTTAATAAAGTGTGAGTTTAAGCCTGCAATTCTCCATCTTCTTGATGTCGAGTACCATTCGACCACATCGCATAAAGTCGTCATTCTCAATCAATGTGGTGATTTGAATTTTTACATTGCAGAAGCGTTACGTGAACTGCTTGCTGAGGAAGGCATCGACGCTTGGGTCGCATTCAAATAGCGCACGTTTTTATATCTCCTCAACCGATGTGCATCCTCTCCTATGAATTCTTGAGCGCATAGATACCGGGTGCGTTTCTCCAGTAGCCCTTGTAATCGAGCCCATATCCAAACAAAAAACGATCGCCAACTTCAATTCCGGTAAAATCGGCCCGCATCCCAGGTGTAACCTTACGCAGATGAAGTTTTTCAACCAGAGCAGCCATCATCACGCGTGCCGCTCCCTGGGTGCGACAATAATCTGCAATTGCCGCAAGAGTTATCCCTTCATCCAGAATATCATCCAGCAACACGACCGTCCTGCCATGCAAATCTGTCTGCGGCCTGACCTTCCAGTCAAGTGCCACTCCGTGTAATTCATGACCATAGCGAGTTGCGTGAACATAATCAACTTGCAGGGGGAATACCAGTTTTGTCAATAACTGTCCAGTAAAAGCAAGTCCACCGTTCATACAGCAGATCAGCACCGGATTGACATCTTTCAGCTCTGCTGTCATCTCACTCGCCATCCGGGTGATTGCAGCAACAACATCCGCTTCACAGACTAACAGATCACTTTCAGCGAGGATTTTGCGTGCCTCTTCGGTATTCATACATGCTCCTTTCGTTGTGCTGAGATGACCCTCTCAATTCCACCTGGATCGAGCGAAATAAGCGGTTTTTCGTAGCATCCACCCTGCGTAAACATCTGTATGATATCATGTGCTTGACCAGATCCTATCTCTACCAACAACCATCCACACGGATTGAGATGTTCACAAGCGTCAGGAATCATCTTTCTGTAGATATCTAAGCCGTCTCTACCGCCATCAAGTGCGCTGCGGGGATCGTAATCACGCACCTCCTGCTCGAGGGACTCAATATCAGCACTCGGAATATAGGGAGGGTTGGAAACAATGATATCAAAACACCGACCTGCAACTGGAAGAAAAAGAGAACCAAGTAAATACTCAACTGTACAGTCGTGTCGTGTCGCGTTGCGGCGAGCGATCGCCAATGCCGCTTCGGATATATCAATGGCAGTGACATCTGCCTGTATAAGACGCTTCTTCAGAGCGATGGCAATACAACCACTTCCGGTGCCGACATCCAATACCGACTTGGCCTCTGGATGATGTGTCAGCGCTTCAGTTACCAGAACTTCAGTATCATAACGCGGTACCAGAACATCGGCTGAGACTTCATATTCCAGGCCGAAGAACTCCTGAGTTCCCAGTATATGTTGTAGTGGTTCACGCCGTGCTCTGCGTGTGACGAGTGCACGATAATCTGCCAGTTCACCATCATTTAAAGGCTTATCATAGTGCAGGTACAAACCAACCCGATCGAGACCCGTGGCAGCGCAGAGAAGCCACTCTGCCTCAAGTCGGGCGTTGACAACACCTTTAGAGGAGAGAAAGTCTTTGGTCCACGCAAGTAGTTTTAGTGGTGTCCAAATTTCATGTTCTGCCATTATCGCTCCTACACTCAGAGACTGTACACGTTCTCACCAAAAAAGAAAGGGCGGTCTCAAAAAGAGGCCGCCCTTATTCAGCTATAAACAATCGTTCATTTTAAATAAGTTTGACTGCCATCTGCGCGAACTGAAGAAAGAACGAGGGAACAATTCCGGGGATCAGTGTACCGGCAACAGCAATTATCAGCGCTAGAGCGACAGGAGCGGAGATAGAAATCCATTCAAACTCTTCTGTTGATTCCTTGAAGTACATGTAAACCATGATACGCAGATAGTAGTAAGCAGAGGCGGCGCTGTTAAGAACACCAATAATTGCCAACCAGATATACCCCTTCTGAATTGCTCCGGAGAAAAGGTAGAACTTACCGATAAAACCGGCAGCCGGTGGCACACCTGCTAAAGAGAATAAAAACAGTGTCATGGCGATTGCCAACAGCGGACGTTTAAAACCAAGTCCGGCGAAGTCTGAGACGTTACCGTTTGTTTCACCTTTTTTGGAAACAAGGATAATAATCGCAAACGCCCCAATGTTCATGAAGGTGTAGGAAAACATATAGAACAAAATGCCAGCTGTACCCGTACCATTTCCGGCAGCAAAACCAACAAGTGCATAGCCAGCATGCGCAATTGAAGAGTAGGCGAGAATACGTTTAATATTATCCTGACGGAGTGCTGTTATGTTACCAATAGTCATCGTTAACACAGCCAACACCCAAAGTACCTGGCTCCATTCAACCTGCAACGTAGGGAGAGCAAGCAGGAAGATACGAAGCAGAGCAGCAAAGCCAGCAGCTTTGGCACCGGTAGACATAAATGCGGTCATTGGTGTTGGTGCACCTTCATATACATCCGGAGTCCACATGTGGAAAGGTGCTGCAGCAATTTTGAAGCAAAAACCGGTCATCATCAAGAGCATGCCTGCTACCAACATTATATTGGCGGAAGGAAGTGTCATCTGTCCAACGATTGCGGCAATTTTATAGAGGCGGGTTGTACCGGTTGCGCCGTAAATAAGTGCCATTCCATAGAGAAGGAAGCCGGTTGAAAATGCTCCCAGAAGAAAATATTTAAGGCCGGCTTCATTGGACTTTTTACTGGCTCTATTAAATCCAGCAAGTATGTATAGTGATACCGACATAACTTCAAGACCGAGGAAAATAGTCATGAGGTCTGTGCCGGAAGCCATGAGCATCATACCGACAACGGTAAAAAGGATTAAGGGATATAATTCACCGTGATTACATCCTTCACGCTCCATGTAACTGTCCGAGATCAGAACAGACATTCCAGCAGCAATGAGAAATGTAATTTTGAAGAACGTGGCAAAGTTATCGAGAACAACCGATCCGCCAAAGCTCTCCACATGGGTACCCCATCCGGATGCAACCAGCACTGCAGTCGCGACAATACCGATGAAACTGATGTATGCCAGGTATGATTTCTGTCCGCCAGGTGAAAAAACGTTGATCAGCAGAAGAGCCATGGCCAGTACAGAGAGTGCTATCTCCGGTAGAATCGGCATTATGTTGACGGCTGGAATTAAAATCATGTCCATCTAAAATATCCTCCGGTCAGGTTGACTCATTATTTATGTTACTTTTGTTCGTGCGGGTTAACGGCAGGTGCACCATGGGGAGCAGCAGGAGCTTCAGCTGCAGGATGACCGGCAGGCGCGCTTTCTACCTGGTGTCCAGCAGGCATTGAGCTGCCGGGATTTCCGGTAGGCATCATGGTTTGGTTCGGTGACGGAATAACTGATGCATTTACCGAAGATACGCGAATTTGAGCAACAAGTTTCTTGATGGCCGGGTCCATTTTATCAATAAAAGGCTTGGGATAAAGACCCATAAAGAAAATCATTACCAGCAGGGGAACCATTATCGCAATTTCACGTGCATTCAAGTCAGGGAGCTTCTGATTTTTAGGATTATCAAGCTCACCAAACATTACTCGCTGGAACACCCACAGCATATACACTGCAGAAAGAATTACTCCGCTTGTAGCAATAATTGTCCACCAGCGAAGCTGACTTTCAAAAGCGCCAAGCAAAATCAGGAATTCGCCGACGAATCCGTTTGTTCCAGGTAATCCAACTGAAGAGAATGTAACAATCATAAAGACAGTAGCAAATATCGGCATCTGTTTGGACAAACCGCCGAAATCAGTAATCAGACGTGTATGGCGGCGTTCATAAATGAAGCCAACAATAAGGAACAGTGCCCCTGTGGAAATACCATGGTTAATCATCTGCAACATACCGCCGGAAATACCCTCTACGTTGAAAGCAAATACTCCGAGCATGACAAAGCCTAAGTGGGCAACAGACGAATACGCAACCAGTTTCTTAACATCTTCCTGTACCATCGCAACAAGAGCCGCGTAGATGATACCAATAACGGCAAGAGTAGCAATCAGTGGTGCAAATTTATGAGCTGCTTCAGGAAAAAGTGGTATCGCAAAGCGAACGTAACCATACGTACCCATTTTCAACAATACTGCAGCCAAGATAACCGAACCTGCGGTAGGTGCCTCAGTATGAGCATCAGGTAACCAAGTATGGAGTGGAAACATTGGGACCTTGATTGCAAAGGCAAAAGCGAATGCGAGAAACAACCAGATCTGTGTTGCCATATCAAGCTTAAGGCTAAAGAAATGAAGTAAACCAAAATCAGTAATACCGGCATTTAAACCCTGGAAGTACAGGTATACTAACGCTACCAGCATCAACAAGGATCCGACCATTGTGTAGATGAAAAACTTAACTGCGGCGTATATTTTGTTTTTGCCGCCCCAGATACCGATCATGAAATACATTGGAATCAACATGACTTCCCAGAAGATATAAAAGAGGAAAAGGTCTAATGATATAAAAGCGCCCAGCATGCCGGTCTCAAGCAAGAGCAGGCAAATCATGTATTCTTTGACCTTCTCTTCAACAGCAGTATATGTTGATAAGACAGCAATCGGCATGATGAACGTTGTTAAAATCACCAGCCAAAGACTAATTCCATCAATACCAATATTGTAGCGCATGACGAATGGGCCCGCTGCAATCCAGGGTACATTTTCTACAAACTGGAATTCCGCGTTAGTCTGGAAACCGTTTAGTATAATCAATGACACAAGAAAGGTGACAACTGTTACCGCGAGGGTGACATTCCGAAGTACTCCTTTGCTGTCTTTAGGAATGAACAGCAGCAGCAGGACACCCAGTATCGGCAGGAATGTCGTCAGGCTCAGTACGTTACTCATGAATTCGTGCTCCTTTATACAAAGTGCTAATGGTTTAGTTATTTAAAAATGAAGTAGCCAAGCATTACAACGACGCCAAGGACCATCGAAAATGCATAGTTGTAGATTAAACCTGACTGCAGGTAGCGAAAAATTCCGCTGAAGCCCATAACAACATTGGCAACACCGTTGACTACACCGTCAATAACAAGGACATCAAAACCTTTCCACAGAAACTGTCCAAAAGCCTTACATGGATTAACAAAGATGTAGTCATACAATTCATCAACATACCATTTGTTATAAACAACACGATGCAGAGTGGGGAATGTTGCAACAAATTTCCCAGGTAGCTCGGTATTTTTTACGTACATGGTAAAAGCAATGGCGATACCAACAAGAGCAATAACTACTGACAGCCCCATAAGTCCCCATTCAATTGCATGACTTGGGTGTGCGCCGTGATGTGCGTAGGTACTGCCATACTCGTTTGCCAGCTCAAAGACCGGATCTAACCAATGTTCAAAGTAGTTTGGAAGCATTCCCAGGATTTTAGGCATCCCAAGGTATCCGCCGACCGCAGCAAGTGTACCAAGAACCATCAAAGGAATCGTTATGACTAACGGTGATTCATGTAGGTAACCTTTCGCTTTAGGATTAATGCGGCACTCGCCAAAGAATGTCATGAAGACAAGGCGGAACATGTAGAATGCGGTAAAGCACGCTGCAATGGCACCAATTGCCCACAATACAATATTCAGATTTCCATGATAGGGATTGGCAAAAGCCATCCAGAGGATTTCGTCTTTTGAGAAAAATCCTGAAAAACCTGGGATACCGGAAATTGCAATTGTTGAGACAAGGAAGGTTAAGAAGGTAATCGGCATCGCCTTGCGGAGTCCGCCCATGTTTCTCATATCCTGCGCATCATCATGAGCATGGATTTTATGTAGTGCATGATGCATTGAATGAATTACAGAACCAGATCCAAGGAACAGACAAGCCTTGAAGAAGGCGTGGGTCATAAGGTGGAATATACCGGCACTGAAAGCTCCAACACCCATAGCCAGAAACATGAAACCAAGCTGTGATACGGTTGAGTAAGCAAGTACACGTTTTATGTCATTTTGAGCAGTACCGATCGTAGCAGCGAAGATTGCCGTTGCAGCACCGACAACTGCAATGACCATCATTGTTTCCGGCGATTTAACAAAGACAAAGCTCATGCGGCCAATCATGTAGACACCGGCTGTTACCATGGTAGCAGCATGAATGAGTGCTGAAACAGGTGTTGGTCCCTCCATCGCGTCAGGCAACCAGGTAAACAACGGGATCTGTGCAGATTTACCCGTTGCACCGACAAAGAAGCACAATGTTGCAAAGGTAACCACACCACTATAAGGCAACAGATGTGATGCTGCTTTGATTTCTACAAAGTTTACCGTCCAGATATTATGGTTACTTCCGAACCACCAGTACAAAGTGAAAAGTCCAATCAAAAAGCCGAAGTCGCCTACACGGTTCATGACAAAAGCTTTTTTGGCGGCATCACCAGCGGATTTTTTATGGAAGTAATACCCGATTAGCAGGTAAGAGCAAAGACCTACCCCTTCCCAACCAATAAACATAACCAGCATGTTGCTACCAAGGACCAACAGCAGCATCGACATACAGAAGAGGTTCAGGTAAGCAAAGAAGCGATAAAAGCCCTCCTCACCGTGCATATACCCGATCGAGTACAGGTGGATCAACGATCCGACTCCCGTGACAACCATGATCATAATGACTGAAAGTGGGTCAACAAGGAATGCCATATCGGCCTTGAAGTTGCCGGAGTGTATCCAAGGGAAAAGTACTTTTTCAAATACTCTCTGCTCCGGCGGTAGACCGATCATCTGCATGAGTATTCCGCATGAGACAAGGAATGACAGGAAGATCATCAGCGTACCAATACCGCCAATAACAGCCTCATTCTTGATCTTTTTCCCGAAGAGTCCGTTAATCAGGAACCCGATGAGCGGGAAAAGCGGGATTAGCCATACGTTGTCAAACATGTAAGACTCCTTTTATGCAATCGTTAAACAATGTCGAAGGGATGTGCAGCAGTTCTACCACTTCATTATATTGATATCTTCAACATCAATTGATTCTTTATTATTGAAGAAAGCAATGATAAGAGCCAGGCCGACAGCAGCTTCTGCAGCGGCAACAGTCATAATAAAGAAAACGAAGACCTGCCCGTCCAAGTTGCCAAGATAGCGTGAGAACGCAACGAAAGTCAGGTTAACGGCATTAAGCATAAGCTCGATACACATAAAGATTACGATAACATTCTTTCGTGTCAGGACGCCTATCGTACCAATGGTAAAAAGTATGGCGCTTACAATGAGATAGCTGTTCAGGTTTTCCATGAATATATCCCTCTTATATTTTTTTCTTGGCTAAGATGACAGCGCCAACAATTGCAACAAGCAACAGAATTGAGGTAATTTCGAACGGGAGCAAGAAGTTAGTAAATATTTCTCTACCAACGAGCTCTGTATGACCGATTTTCTTGATCATTTCACCGCTGTATGGTCCAGTTGGGAGCGCTGCCTGACTCTTAACCAGAACGTATGCAATATTAATAAAGGAGAAAAAGCCGATAATCAAACCGAAGACTACTTTATGCGAATGTGTTTTCGTGGCATCGACCCGTACATTCAACAGCATTATTGTAAATACCATCAAAACCATAATGGCACCGGCGTACACCATAACCTGTACTGCCGCCATAAACGGCGCATCAAGCATGACGTAGTAGGTGGCAAGACAGAAGAATGTCATTATGAGAGCTAAAGCACTATTGATCGGATTCTTGCAGGTGATAACAAGTATCGCTGATATGATAGCAATTAGCGTTATGATCAGGAAGAAAAGGGTTTCCATGCACTGCTCCTTAATTACTTTTCTAAGAGACGTTCTTTAGAGTAGATGAAATCTTCACGATTATAATTCGCCAACTCGAATTCTCCGGTCATCTTGAGTGCATCAACCGGGCAGGCTTCAACACAGTAACCACAGAATATGCAACGCAACATGTCAATCTCGTACACAGAAGCATACTTGTCATGATTCGTATCTTCTGCCGCTTCAACAGTTATACACTTGGCAGGGCAGACTGTCGGGCACAAGTAACACGCAACACACTTGGCTTTACTATGGGAAACCTTCAACCCATGCAGACCACGAAATCGCTCTGCGACCTTGGGACGCTCGTCAGGATACTGAAGCGTCACCGGTTTCATGAACAAGTGCTTCAGTGTAATTTTCATGCCGTTTATTATCGGTGTAATCGGATTCATATGTTCGTCCTCGTCTTTGAAATAACGTTACTAATTCAGCTGGTACTAAATAAAGTAGCCGATAATTCCTGTTACTACTATGTTGACAAGCGCTACTGGAATAAATACTTTCCAGCCCAAATGCATTAACTGATCATATCGGTAACGTGGCAGCGTCGCGCGAATCCACATACAGACAAACATCAGAAAGTATACTTTACCAATAAAATAGACTGGTCCAAGCAGAGGCATTGATGCGGTCAGCGGACCGTTCCATCCGCCTAAAAACAGTGTGACGGTCAATGCACAGACAGTAACCATGTTTGCGTATTCTGCCATGAAAAACATGGCGTACTTCATTGAGGAATACTCGGTGCAGAAACCGGATACAAGCTCTGTTTCAGCTTCGGGCAAGTCAAAGGGGGTACGGTTTATTTCAGCAAGCGAGCAGATAAAGAACATAAATGCTGCCAAAGGCTGTTTGAAGAGAAACCACTCAAAACCGCCAAATCCAGACTGGAGCTCTACGATTTTTGTCAATGAAAGCGTGCCAGAAAGCATAAACACAGAGATGATAGACAACCCAGCTGCGAGTTCGTACGAGATCATCTGTGCCGAAGCACGAAGGCCACCCATGAGAGAATACTTACTGTTTGAGGCCCAACCGGCTAACACAATTCCGTAAACGCCGAGTGATGACATAGCAAGAATATAAAGAACCCCGACATTAACGTCAATCACCTGTCCGGCAGTGGTGTCATAATAGGCAGCGATCTGTAGCGGGATCTTATATCCAGCGATCTCAATGGTGCCACCGAAAGGAATGACAGCAAATGTTATGAATGCTGGTATGAGGGCTATCAACGGT
>CAIRND010000065.1 GCA_903879825.1 uncultured Geobacteraceae bacterium | reverse complement strand
GTTCGCGAAAACTCACCGCCCAAAATAATTTAAAAACATTCCTTCCAACCGAATCCAAATAATCCTACAACCAGTGGACTCTTGTCAATTTATTCTGAAAATCAAACCCTCCATCAGTTCAAAACAATCCGGGAACTAACACCCGACCAGCTGGCACTGACTGAAGTCAAAGGGAATGAAGTCGCCACGCTAATAGCATGTGACAAGATGAGGTACGAAAAAGTTGGGCAAAAGTTTATCGAAGCGGATCTGGTCGAAAGTGGTCAGGTGTTGGAACAAAGGCTGAACGCGCCAGAGGCTGTTAAAGGTATCGAAGCTGAATTCGTAAAAGAAGATAATGCTTTGAAAACAGTGATCGCAGAAGTGGTGGAAGAATACGATGACTCTGAAAACAGTTTTACTGTTGTCCCTGATCCCAAAAAGAGCAAAAAAAAGTTGGACAAAAAAATATTAGCAACGATAGAAATTGAGCAGAAACAGAACATAGCACGTCACGACCAGGCTTTGGGACTGATCAACATGTTCATGTATCTGAAAAAAGGAAAGGATAGAAAGGAAATAAAGCATCCCACTAAAAATTTTAAAGTCGGGGAGGAATCATACGCGATCAACGTAACTTGCGTAGAAATGGGCGAACTCGAACAAACTATTTTGCTTTCTCTTATGATGTTGGCACGGCAACAAAATGCGCATGAAAACCTCAAGCGAGGTAAAGACGTTCATAAACTTGTACTCGACAAAAAAGGCTCTGATGATCTGTTTGCTATAGTAAAAACGGGGTGGACAGAGCTATATAAGATTCTCAGGTATAAAAAATCACAGGCGAACAAATTGACTATCGAGAAAGCTATAACACGACTCACGATGGCTGTCGTCCACGAAAAGAACTCAAAAACAAAAAAAGAAAGACGAAGCCATCTCATTAGCCAAACGATAAGCGACGGGCATAACTCGATAGAAATTGCACTGAATTATCGGTTAACGAAAACACTACTGGCGCCAGGCCAGCCAGGAACCGGTGGTTACACAAAAGTAAATATGGTTGATCATATGACCTTGAAGCGTGGCGTGGAACGATTGTTACATACTTTTTTGTGCTGTTGGGGTGGCCAGAGAACGGATATAAGCAATGTCGGGATGGAAAAGCTTATCGAGCGTTTTTACGGAAAAGTTTCAGATAATACAGTGGAACGATACCGGCAACGCAATGAGATACTTATCGGTCTTAGAAAAATACACGTTTTTGGTGATTTCAAAGAGAAGAAGATGCCAATTTTGGGTTGGCTAAAAGTCCAGAAATAATTGAATAACAGATTAAACTAAAGGATCTCAGAAACCCCCGGGTTTATGTGAAATGGGGTGGTTTCTGACGGCTTTTTTATGATCTGAAAGGGTACATCTGCGATATCGAAAGAGTACATTTGCGATACCGAAAGGGTACATTTGCAATACTGAAAGGGTACCTTTGTGATACCGAAAGGGTACATTTGTGAAATCTACAATTCCATAACAACTTAATTTATATGATACAATTTTACATTTTCCGAGCCGTACTAAGCTTTTGACTAAGCCTTTTCACAATACTTTAGATACGAGGCTTTTTTATTCTTAATTGGCAAAGGAGCTATTTAGAAAACAAAACGACAATAAAAATAAGAACTCTTTTTTTTGTTATTTTGTAGATAAACAAACAGGCTAAAATAAACAATCCGCTTGAAACAGATCAACATCCCGTTGGCAGTTATATACGTTTTTATCACACATAAACATTTTTAATAATTTCTCCTGATAAATTTAGGTTTAGGTGTGTAAACACAATTCGGGGAAAAGAAAAACAGAAACAACCACGAGCAGGAGGACGTGATCTAATGAGAACAATAACTGAAAAAACAATAACTGCCCGTGGCGAGATAATTGAACGAGTTAAGGCATCTGTAATAATAGCCGACGACCCTGATCTTCCGGCAAGATGGCGGTTCTAAGAAGTTCTAAGAAGCTTACTGTTAAGAAAGCTTCTTAGAACAAATAAAAAGCTGTTCACCAATTTTATGATTCAGGCCCTTCAGCCCCCCCTCACCTACCGGAAAAAAAACAACCATTCAAGAGGCCACTCCCCCCACCGAGGGACGATGAAACCGTCCCGGGGGGTAGATAAAAAACATTGACAGTCAACAAAGGAGGAACGATTATGTATGATCACCACACAGTATTGATTGATTTTTTCGAGGCCATCGAGTACGGCATAGACACCCACAAGGACGAAGTTATCAAAACAGGTGGGGATCTCAAGTCTGTTAAATTTCTTCGCTATCGAAATTTGACGGATTGTATCTATGTCAGACCAACAGCCTCCAGAGCTCCGTTTTACCTCCTGCTTGACGATATTTCTCCAGATGCAGCCAAAGCACACAGACAGAAACCTGGACGACTTGTATGCGAAACCAGCCCCGGTAGCTTTCAAGCATGGATCCGTTTTGATCAGCCTCTCTCCTATGTCCAAAAGAGAGACCTTATAGCTGTCGCAAAGGCAGACCCGGAAGCTCACCCTACCAACGACAGGTGGGGGCGTTGCCCAGGATTTCTCAATCAAAAACCAAAGCCCAAAAAACTAAACTCTGATGGCAGTAGGTTTTGGGCTCGACTTGACGTCATTACGAAAGGCAACACGTCTATTGCAAACGTAGTAAGCTTATTATCTCCCCCCCGGAGCGTTTTTTGCTCCGATGGAGTGGGGAGCGGCCTCTTGAATGTTGTTGCTTCGAGCTCATCTTTTGCTTCTGGTGGCAGCAAAAGTGACCGAGATGAAAGCAAAGCTGAATACTGTTTTGCCTGCGATTTGATTCGAAAAAAAATCCCATACGAAGTAATTGTCAATAAGGTGGCCCATCATGCCCAGAAGAGAGGTAAGCGCCGAACTTATGAATTGTCTCGCGATTACGCAATAAAATTAGTTGATGGTGCGATACAATCCGTTCGACTTTCTGCCTGACCATTAATTGCCTTTTTCAATAGTGCGCTGGGCTTAAATGTCAAGATTCGACGGGATTCAATCGTGATAGTTTCCCCTGTCTGGGGATTCCTACCACGTCGGTCTTTCTTCTGCTTTACAACAAAATTGCCAAAACCAGAAATCTTCAAGGATTCCCCGGTAGCAAGTGCGTCTTTCATAAGTAAGAGAACACACTCTACATAATCAACTGAATCTTTTTTTGAGCAGCCGATCTTTTCCATCACAATTTCCACAATATCAATTTTAGTCATTTGCCCCCCCACTAAAGCACCGTAGACAGGTGCGAAATCAATCTACCCCGAGTGCCTTAAACACAGCATGAACAGGATCAGAGTAAAAACTTGTCTGAAACTTGGCAAACAATTCACCAGGAATCGACGGAATATCGGTGACACTATCATTGACAGAAATATAAGGGGTGTAATAGAGCTTTTCCAGAATGCCGACCGCCAGACCAGTTGAAAACCTTGGAATAAAAAATAATTTACTCCCACTGGCAAGTCTGGAACGAAAAGGACTCTTCACCTTGCCGCATCCATATCGCCTCTTCGGTAGATATGGTGAGTGACCAGGTCTGGTATGCGCTATCAGGCTTCTTAGCGGCAAATGCCTGCGGAGTTAATATTGCTGAGCAGAAATGTTTTTGCGGGTCACGTACAGACTGATAAATTATTGCTCCGATACTGGCATCACGTGCGACTCGCCCCAAAGCTTGTGTAGCGGAATAATCCGTTGGATGTAGCCAATAAGAAGAATCATCTGCAAAGGGCGGTTCTCGTAAGTCAATACAGCTTGCCTTGATTGGCACTTTGAAAGAGGTAAAGGCACATGGCTGAAGACGTTCCAACCCAGACGTATCCTGAAGAAAGCGCCATCGCCAATAGCCAACTTCGGCAGCGGCAGTTCGAACAGTTTCAGCAGCGTAGAACACTCCTGGTTCAGATACAGCCCGGAAACGTGAACCGGTGGGCTGGCGCGGTTCATAGCGAAAAGGACTAAAAAGTAGATAGTGAAGATCAGTAGCCTCTTTGGGGATTGGCGGCTTGTACTCCTCCAGAATATCCTCCAACAGTTCCTGCTCTACCTTAGTATTCACAATTTTGGATGTTGACACCAAGTGTTGAGCTTCTACCATGCGCCAGACTTTAACGGAGAGGTTTTGTGCTTTAGATGACAGCTCGGCAGGCGTCCAGATAATTAACGACACGTACAAGTCCCTCCGTCGATTCAATTAGCTCTACTGGTTTTTTACCTGCAAAAGCTTTGTTCTCACTGTCGAGCCATTTTTTTGCATCGTTAGCAGCCCCCCCGACAATCGAATCCAGTGAGCGAAATAATCTTACCAGCAGGACGGCAAAGTCCCATTCTTTTTTGTCAGGTGAAAGCTGATATGAACTGACATAGAGGCGTGTAACCGTGGCTGAACTAACCCCCAAAATATGGGCAAGCTTGCCCTTGGGAAGGTCAAGATAATTAGCAGTATTAACAACCGCCTTTGTTAATACCTGTTGTTTACTCTGTGCCAGTTGTGCTGGTGCTGTGCGTGGCATACAAAACATCTCCTCTCTAAAATAATTGTTTACTACAGAAAATATATCACACATTTCTTTCTGCAGGTAAATTATTTTACTCCACTTTCACTCTGCTTTTCCCCTGTTTTCCGCCTTCAGCTCTTTACTTGTGACATGAAATCCCCAAACAGGCGGCTGTGCCTAATGGCGGATGCCAAGCAAGATTGAGTGGCAACTGAAGTGCCGTTTTCTACCATATCCCATAGTTCACGGGGCAGAGCCCCCTCCAAACGTTTTTTATAAGGATTGCCTTATTGTTTACCTACCGCACGGTCGCTGGCCTTACCGGTTAAGCCGCCTATTTTCTTGTTCCTTGAGAATTTTATAAATAGTAGACCGCGCTATCTTCATTTGCTTTGCTACTTTTGTTGCTCCGTCACCATTACTTAACAAAGCATTCATTCGAACACGGTCAACGGTTAGCTTTCTGCCGAACTGAATACCTTTGGCCATTGCCACTTCTCTTCCTTCGCGAGTTCTTTCCATTATCCTTTCACGCTCAGATTGTGCAATACACGAAAGAATGTTAATTACCAATCGTCCGGCCGCCCCCTCTGTGCTGATTCCGTCGCTAAGAAATTTCACCGACACACCTGTTTTATCAAATTCCTTGATCAAGCTGATCATATCTGCTGTATCACGTCCAAGTCGATCAAGCTTCGTTACAAGGATCAAATCACCACTCTCGATTTTCACACGTAGTAGGTCGAGTCCTTTTCTCTCCATATTACTTCCCGTAGCTTTATCAAAATATATGCGGCCGATGTCTGCTCCGGCTTTCTGTAATTGGCTTATCTGGATATCTAAACTTTGTTGGCTGGTAGAAACCCTGGCGTACGCAAAAATTCTTCCCATACAATGTGTCTCCTTTATTGATCAGTAGACATAATGTCTATCAATGGCATGTTTGTCGACTTAATGGACACTTGTTGCCCGTTGATTTGTTTTAAAACGTACTGTCTCCCATGTTACAACATTTTAGACAGGGCTTTTCGAGGTAACTCGAATTTACGTCGTCGCATCTTCCCCAGAAGATTCTTTTTCACATGACTAATCATTTCGGTCATTTTAAATATCCTCCTCGCAGGAAATTTTTTATCATCACAAACCACCTTCCCCTTTTCCCTTGGCCCCACCGCCCCTGCTTCCAGCCCTCTGGCCCTTTCATGAGTAACTCACCCCCTGCACCAAACCTTGCTTCAATCGGAGTTATCATCCTATCTTTATAGCAAATAGCGTACGCTTTTAGTGCTGCACATTGTCCGAACGACGTAAAACCACCGCGAATGTTGCTGGCATGAATCTCTGCCCCGTAACTACCACATTTTGCGGTTAAATTTTTAATTTCCGCACCGGAATCCGTGCATGTAAATTTAAAGGGGAGTGAATGGCATAACGGCGGAAGCGACTCAATATACTCAACTAATTTATTATCCATATTTTTCTCCTACAATTTATGCATTACAACGTGAGTGGCGTCGTGGGTAGTGCTATGACCACGAGGGCCGAATAGCGACTGCGCTTGGCTCAGAAGTACCATCATGCCAAGTGGAACATCTCCATGATTAATAGTCAGATACCCAACTGCAATTGCACAAAGCAATACAGCAATACTCACCACTTTCTCGATAATCAACATTGGCACCATCGCTACCCCGCTCACCTGATTTAATGTAATAATAAACAATTTATAAATATATTTATATTCCACACTGTGTATAAAGTCAAGCGAAGTTTTGAAGTCAATCCTAAACGGGGATCGACTATGTCTGGTCGATTGCCGAAATCCAAACAGAGAGTGGGCGAAAGAAAGGATTGTGATGCTGCGGGGTACGACTAAAAAGTGGACAGTGGTACTAACCGCCAACTTTTTATCCACTTTTTATAACGATGAAAATTGATAGGATGGTTATCGTGCGATGGTGGCAGATCTATTTATTAGAAGGGAACGACTTTGTCGTACTGCGGGGCATGACTAAAAGATGGTTGGCATATTGGAAATAAAAAGATTACGGGGTGCATAAAATGACCGCCCCTTTCTTCGATGCACTTCGAAGTGGTACCAGTGGAGACGCCACCTCACTGAAGGCACCGTTTCAAGTAAAAACATCAATCCAACCGTTGTACTCATTTTGCGCACCCTGGGGTGTTACAACCAGAGTACCCCGGGGGGTCTGAATTGGCGTACTCCGCAGCATAAGACTGCCGTACCCCGTGGTGTACCAATTAAACACCCCGTGTTGTGCCCGTTTTTTTCGAGTTTGATAAGTGCAGGTTACGTTTAAAAACAGTGAAAACACAAAAAGAAAGTGAAAGAGAGCTTGGGGTGGGTGTTTGATTCGGTAGCTTGATTCGGTAGCTTGATTCGATTTTGATTCTTTCGTTGTCGCCAGGCCAGCTATATCTCCAGCATCCAGGCCTCCATCCTCAGCAGCAGGCTGTTCGCTCGCCGGTTCCCTTGGATTTTTTCTTCCCCGAGCGATGTTAATATTTTTTTTTGCAAACAAAGCCATTTCGTTTCGACATCAATACTACTGAAGATTTTGCATGGTTATGCGGAGTTGCTCAGTCAGCCTAATATCATGCGGCTCACGGCAGGAGCCAGCGAGGAGCCAATTATGTACAAATATTAATATACTGCCAGGCTCTGACGTTCGCAGAGAGATTTGAGTTAAGGCTCACAGACTGTATTCCTTTTGTAAAACTACAACGTTTGAGACGCAGAGGTAAGGACCACCGGAGTAGTTGGCACGCTACCTGTCACCGGAACAACTTCTATCGCCTTTACAATTTCCAGCCCCTGAATGACTTTTCCGAACACGGCATACCCCTGCCCGGCGGGAAGGTCGAGATTAGTACCGGCATTGTTTGTTCCTGAATTGGGGTTATTGTTGACCGCGTTGAAATAGAATTGGGATGTCGCAGAATTAAGAGACGAGGATCGTGCCATGGCGATCGTACCCTGTGAATTAGTCAGGCCTGTTAGCGAAGGTGGTTCAAGTTCAAGCGTGGGGTGGGAAGCGGGCTTTGCAACGCCGTCAATTCCAAAGCCTCCCCCTTGTACAACAAAATCAAACACGACACGGTGGAAGGTCGTATTGCTGTAATAACCATCGTTTACATAGAGCAGAAAATTATGAACAGTTTTCGGCGCTTTTACCGGATCAAGCTCCACGACGATGGTCCCTTTGGAAGTGATTATCGTAACATGAGGGTTTGGAACGGTGAACGGCTCTTGCGTCAGCACGGTACCGCCAGATGTAACTGCTATCGTGACTGATCCGACAGAAGAGGGTGTACAGCTAAATGTCCGGGACAGTGACGTGCCACCAGCCTGCTCCTGTAAAGCGCTGCAGGCACCGGATACCGTTACTGTCGCGTCCTTCAGTGCAACTCCACTCACAGTAAAACTACTCTGTTTTGAATACATCACAGCCCCGGATGTTATGGAAGCAACGGAGGGATTAACCGATCCATCCGGTTCACTACCGCTACTACCACAGGCGGAAAAGATCCCTGCTGCAACGAAGCAGATGAGTGCATATATACTTTTCTTTTGCATAAAATCCACCTCCATCAAAATGACGTATAAACGCCGATGTTCAAAAGAGGATCCCGCCTGTTCACTGCCCCTGGCAGATCGTACACGGTAATGAGAGGGAGGACTATTCCGCCTCTGAGGCTCCCCTTTTTAGAAAATTGCCAGGAAACTTCAGGAATAATATCAAGCGTAGTCAGGGAATTCTGCTGGTATTCTGAGTTGATGCGGGAATTAAAGGCGTGCAGGCCGGCGGCCTTAATAGCGAACCTGAATTTTGTTGACGCAAGCGCGCGTTCCGTTGCTACCATATAAGAAACCGTTGGGCCGTATTCGACTTTGCTGCCAAGAACCGTAATGGTGTTTGGAGGTGGTATGGTTATTCCAGCCATGAGCGTAGTCCGATAATTACCATGGGTGACGACACTCTTGTGTGTAAAGGAATAATCGTATGCTCCGGTGCCGAGCCCTTTATCCTGATCTCCTGACGGAAGTTTTGCGGTAAGAATGAAGTATGTTTCAATAAACTCGTCAATATCCATCCGGTATTTAACACTGAGCCTGACATCTCCCAGCCCGGTTTCCATCGCACTTCCAACGGCAACAAGTGGAATGTTTATCTGTGCCTGAAGATCGGGGTTGACGGCATATGATACCGGCAGATCAATAATAGTGAGGCCGCTGCCGATATAGGTATCCATACCGGCACGGAGCCGATACTGATTCGCAGGGTCAACAGCTTCCATACTTGTCTGAATAGTTCTGAATGTCAGGGGAGAAGCGATCGAGTCTGCCCGAGAAGGCACAACAAAGTCCGCTGCAGTTGCTGAGTACGATTCCTGTGCATACAGGACAATCAGACTAAGTGCCAACATCACCATAAAACAAATGAGCACCCGCATTAGAATATCTCCCGGATCAGACAGTAGCTGTAATCGGAAACAAAAAGGTTAGCCCCGTCTGACGTAATCCCCATCGGTTGAGAAAATGTTGAACTCAAACCGTCACCGTTACCATATCCAGGTGATCCAGAACCGGCGACTGTAGTGACAGCACCACTTACAATATCTATCTTACGGATAGTGTTGTTTTTTGAATCAGCAACATAAAGGTTTGTGCCATCGGTGGTAATACCTGTCGGTGAATTAAAACGGGCGGCGGTTCCAATGCCGTCAGCAGAACCGGCGGTCGTCGAACCGGCCATTGTGGTAACAGCACCTGTTGCAATAGATACCTTGCGGATATTGTTGTTGCTTGAATCGGTCAAGAAGAGAGCGGTACCATTAGTAGTAAGCTCCTCTGGACTATTGAAACTCGCTGCGACTCCGTTGTCATCCACCGCTCCAGTCAGACCAGAACCGGCCAGAGTTGTAACGGTGCCAGTTTTAATGACGATTTTGCGAACAATATGATTGCCGGAATCCGCCACAAAAACATTAACGCCGTCAGTTGTAATTCCCCGTGGGTTTTTGAAGCTGGCAGCTGCTCCGACTCCATTACTGCTGCCGGAAGTGGCTGATCCGGCCAGTGTAGTGACAACCCCGCTGTTGATGTCGATGCTGCGTATCATATGATTGCCATAGTCAGAGACGTAGAGGCTCGTACCATCCGTTGTAATGCCGTAGGGATAAGAGAAGCGCGCTGCCGTTCCTGTGCCGTTGGCTGTCCCGGAGGCTGAGGCACCAGCCACCGTTGTGACAACACCTGTCGCGATCACAACTTTTCTGATGGCGTTATTAAATGTGTCCGCCACAAAAAGATGCGTTCCATCCGTCGTAATGCCAACAGGAAAATTGAACACAGCAGCCGTTGAAATACCATCCGTTGTTCCTGGTTTACCGGTACCGGCAATGGTGCCTACGCTGTAACTCATGGTGAGTGGCGTTCCCTGAAGCACTCCACCCATCAGAATATCACTGGCAGGGGTGGCCTTAATGGTGGCCGAGACCTCTGGTGAAGCGGTCGAATCACCGGTCGAATTATATGCAGTAACCTGATAGTAATAGGTTGTGCCGGGAACAGCAGAACTATCCAGATACTTCGTCACTAAAAGCCCGGAAGCGATGACTCTCTTCGTCGAAACAGCTCCCGGCGCGGTAGAGCGATACACGCTATAACCGATAATAGCGGGAACAGCTTTCCAGTTCAGTTCTATGCGGGAGGCCTTTGCCGTAACGGCAACATCGGCCGGTGGATTAAAAGAGTTGGTTCCGCAACCGGACAGTAGAAGTACTATTGTAACGATCAATAAAATAGGTTTCTTCATAACTTATTCTCTCTTAGGCTCATTTCGCACCTTCATCTATCTGTCTATTCAAAAAATACTGGCTGGCTGAAACGGTTACCAATAATTCGTTCAAGTCACTAAGATCACTTTCTTTAAGAATTCCGGCGTTTGATTTCAGCTGCAGCTGGCGCAGAGCATTGTCATATAAAGCACCGGCGAGATCCCGCTGGGCAATGGCGACGCCCTGTTTGGCATTCAACAGATCAATCCCCGTGCGGGTGCCAACGCCCCTTCCCTCTTTGGCCGCCTCCATCTGTTGAAGAGCTGAAGCCCTTTTCTGC
>CAIRND010000064.1 GCA_903879825.1 uncultured Geobacteraceae bacterium | reverse complement strand
GAGAGTCGCACGTCTGCTGCTGCGACAGCGGTTCGCAGGGTTGGCTGCTTGGCGCTGACATCGACCATGATTGCATGGCCGCTTTCGTCAAAATGGTTGAAGTTCATAATGGGCTCCCTTGCTTACTTCTACTTTGTCACATTACCTTCTCAGCACCGAATTCAACCCCTCCCCGCTCCCCTTATCAGGGAAGAGCCTTTAAAGTCCCCCCCTGACAAGGGGGGTTAGGGGGGTTGCTTTTGAATGTGTCAACATAGAACTACGCTGGCGTAAGATATTGCTCAAACTGTTTTTTGTCAACGGCACAGCGGTAGGCCTCTTCCGGGTTGACTTTTTTCATTTTCAGCAGGTCGAGCAGATGCTGATCCATAAGCTGCATGCCGTCTTTCTTGGCGGTCTGCATGATGGAGGGGATCTGGAATGTCTTCCCTTCGCGGATCAGGTTGGCGATGGCAGGGGTGCCGAGCATGATTTCCAACGCTGCAACGCGCCCCTTACCTTCTGCCGTTTTTAAAAGCTGCTGGCAGATAACGCCTTTTAAGGATTCGGACAGCATGGCGCGAACCTGTTCCTGCTGGTCGGTCGGGAACACGTCGATAATACGGTCGACCGTCTTGGCTGCGGTGCTCGTATGCAGAGTTCCAAAAACGAGGTGTCCGGTTTCGGCGGCGCTCATGGCGAGCTGAATAGTCGTCAGGTCGCGCATTTCTCCCACCAGTATGACATCGGGGTCTTCGCGGAGAGCCGCCCGCAGAGCCGAGGAGAAACTTTCCGTATGCTCACCGATCTGGCGCTGATTCATAAGTGACATCTTGTTCTCATGAATGAACTCCAGCGGATCTTCAAAGGTCAGGATATGTTCCTTGCGGGTGGAGTTGATCAGATCGATCATGCCGGCGAGGGTGGTGGATTTCCCCGATCCGGTCGGGCCGGTCACCAGCACCATCCCTTTTTTGAAGTTGGTCATGCGGCGCACACCTTCCGGCAGTCCCAGTTCATCGGCGGAAAGAATTTTGGTGGGGATGATGCGGAATACTGCGGCAATACCGCGATATTGCATCATAATGTTGCCTCGGAAACGAGCCAGTCCCGGAACCTCATAGGCGAAATCAAGATCCTTGGTTTCTTCAAAATGAGTTTTTTGCTTTTCAGTGAGTATCTCAAACAGAATGGCTTTCAGTTCCTCGTGACCCAGGGCTTTAAAGTTGAGGCGCACCATGTCCCCCTGCTGGCGGAAGATGGGCGGATTGCCGGTGGAAAGGTGGAGATCAGACGCCCCCTGCTCCTTCATCATGTTAAAGAGTGAATCTATACGTGCCATGAGAGTGCTCCTTCAAAAAGGTACGCCGATAATAGAGACCATCTACAGAACAACCGATGTAATGTATTCTTCAGGCGAAACATCTCCCGCGATCAGGTGCCGCAGGCCTTCACACTCAAGACCTTGATATCCGGACAGGGTGAGATGGTTTTCCAGAGCCGCCACGTCCGTTGACTGCTCAAATATACGCAAAAACTCGTCGCTGAAGACCAGGACATCGGTCAGGAATTGTCGTGTGCTGAAACCGCTATAGCCGCAGACGTCACATCCTTTCGTGCGGTAAAACGATGCCGGTTGCTCAACAAGATTCATCGCAGCCAGCTCCTCCGCAGGCGGGACGTAACTCGTCCGGCACTCGGGGCAGAGCAGCTGAATTCCTTTGAATGACACCAGGCCATTAACAAAAATCGGCAGGAAGTAGTTCTGCTGCTGGTAGAGGAGCAGTTGGCGCAGGACATTCCGGGTCCCGCGAATTTCCAGTCCGACCAAAACCAGGAGACCGCGCATTGCAGCCCGACAGGCGGCGGTAAACGGCATGCTCTCAGTGGCATCCTCAATGATCAGAATGTCGGGGGCATGATCCAGAGCCTGCATGATCGTTGCGGCCCGTTCTGATTCATTGCGTGGGAGAATTATTCGTGGGAAATATTTCGTTGTTCGTCCGGGACCTTCGCCAAGAATGATCACGTTCTTTCCGGTCGTCTCAATCTCCTCCAGCATGATGTCCATAAAACGATCACGTTCCTGCGTATTCCGGGAAGCAAAAAACGTAATGCCCTGTTGCCTTCGTGATAGCTGGATGAAATCGCTTTCCTGCCGGGGGGGGAGTTGGAGGTCGGCGAGACGTTCCGGCAGGCTGGTGGTTACCTGCGGCCTGATGGTGATGTAGTCCCCCCCATAGCCGCCGAGAGAGGCGACCTGGAAGGTGATCGGATGAGACCGGTAATTGAACGTCAGTAGACCGTTGGCAGAGGATTCTCCCGGAACGGTACTCTCGATACTTTTACGGATTTTACGGGTGACATCGGGGTAATAGGTACCCGCCATCGAACCAAACGGGTGTGATATGCCGCCTCGCCTGCCGCTGAGCTGCACGATATCTCCCATCGGTTGCAGGGAGAGTGATGAGAGCCGATTCTGCATAATGAACATAAGCAGATAATTAAGCAGCGTGCTGCCGCTCAAGTCACCGTTAATGGTTTCGAGGATTTTTTCCGAAAAGGCGCTCGAGGTAAAGCCCAGCTGCTCATGTCCGCTGCTGCCGTAGCAGACCTCAATCATGTCGCGGATTTCACGGAGCAGCGCCACCGAAATATTGACCTGGCAGCCGCTTAATTGCTCAACAGCGGCGATGGCAGCCTTGTTCAGCGGATCGGAAACGGCAATGTTGAGCTCACCCCCGGCTTTGATGAGTGGAATCAGGTTGAACTTTCTCGCAGTGGCTGCGGGGACGAGGCGCAACGCCTCCGGGTCGATCATGTCTGCTTTCAGGCGAATGTAGGGGAGGTCAAGCTGGTTTGACAGCGCCCAGTCGATATCTTCCTGGGTAACGATCCCCAGGGTGATCAGGGCTTCACCGAAACGGGTGCCGTTACGCCCCTGCTCCTCCAGAGCCGCCGTGATGTCGTCCTCGGTGATGATGTTGCAGGCAGAGAGTATTTCTCCCAGGGAACCCTTTTTAATCTGTGCTGGCATGACTTGCCTCCATTGGTTATTCCAAAACGAGCAATACTATCGCTATTCGCTGCGGTCAGTCAGGTTCTCAAAGCGGGTGTGTTCGCCGAAAAAGGCCAGGCTGACCGTGCCGATCGCCCCGTTACGTTGTTTGCCTATAATTAATTCAGCGGTACGATCATGCCCCTGGGTGCAGGAGCCATCCCGCTTGCGGCACTGTTCACAGTAGACCGCCTCGCGGTACACGAACATGATGACGTCGGCATCCTGCTCGATGGCGCCCGATTCGCGCAAGTCACTCATCATCGGACGCTTGTCGGCGCGTTTTTCTAACTCACGGTTGAGCTGGGAGAGCGCCACAACCGGCACGCCAAGCTCTTTTGAGAGCGCCTTCAGCGACTGTGAAATCTCGGAAATCTCCTGCTGACGGGATTCGATTTTTGTCCCTGCTTTCATCAATTGCAAATAATCAATGATGATCAGCCCGATATCATGTTCGCTCTTCAGGCGGCGTGCTTTGGAACGGAGTTCGAGGACGCTGATGGCGGGAGTATCATCAATAAAAATTTTGGCATCATGAAGCACTCCGGCCGCTCTGGTCAGGCGGGGCCAGTCGGTATCAAGGAAGTGACCGGTGCGCATCCGGCTCAAATCAACACGGGCGATGGAGGCCAGAAAACGCATGACCAGATCTTCCTTGCCCATCTCCAGGGAAAAGATAACTGATGCAGTTTTCTTTTTGCTCTCGGCACTGGCGTGCTGGGCGATATTAAGTGCCAGAGTTGTTTTACCCATGGACGGGCGGGCGGCGATAATGATCAGGTTGCCCGGCTGGAAGCCGGCGGTCATCTGGTCAAGATCTGCGTAGCCGGTCGGCACGCCGGTGATGTGTTCTTTCCGATCGTTCAATGACTTGAGAAGTTTAAAGGCTTCCTTGATAAGCGGCTGGATCGGCACATACTGGGGACGCAACTTGTTTTCACCGATCTCGTACAGATCTTTCTGAGCCTTGTCGAGCAGCTCATTAACGTCGGACTGGTCTTCATAGCTGCGGGTGACAATGCCGGTGGCGATAGAAATAAGCTTGCGATTGACCGACTTCTCTTTAACAATCTTGCAGTAATAGGTGACATTGGCTGCGGTTGGGACGTAATCGACCAGCATCAGCAGGTAGGCAGCGCCACCTACTTCATCAAGTTCGCCTTTCTTTTTAAGCGTTTCCGTCAGTGTAACCAGGTCGCATGGTTCTCGCCTGTCGGATAGCTGCATCATGGCCAGAAATATCTTGCGATGTATCTCACGGTAGAAATCTTCCGGAACAATACTTTCAAGTACCCGGTTGATTGCGTCATTATCAATGAGGATACCACCCAGGATGGACATTTCAGCATCGAGATTCTGGGGGGGGAGTCGTGGATCAGTCATGTGAATAATTCCTTAAAGTTTCGGTTGATACTTTCTTTATCCTGGAAAAAGCATTTAGCCGCGAAAAAGCACAAAAAAATATTTGAAATTATACGATACTAACCACTAACCAAACGGGTTCAATATTCACTCACTATAACATCCTGTTTTTGTGCCTTTTGTGCCTTTTTGTGGCAATGCACTGCCGTTTTTAGGTTTATACGGCGCCGATCTTCTCACGGCGCAGGAGATCGCCCGCCTGTACTGCAAACGGTACCGTTAAAAGTATTCGGGAGTTGGGGTTGGCAACCTCTGCCGGGGTTGATGCTCCACGCTCTGACAACGCGGAAAACTGCTGCAGAATCAGGGTGTCATTGCGCATTCCCGGTCCGATAAATTCGATCAGGTCACCAGCCTTCACGCGGTTTCGCACGCTGATCACCAGATTTCCGTCACTGCGAACCTCATCGACAACGCCAACAAAATCATGACTGCGGATGTAGGCGGATTGATACTCCTGCCCGACGTTGCGCGGTTGACCGAACAGGAAACCGGTTGTGTAGCCGCGATGACTTAATTTTGCCAATTCGGCAAGCCATTCGGGGCGGCAGTGCCATCCTTCCGGATCAGCAAGATATTCATCCAGTGCCTGGCGGTAGACACGCAGCACCGAGGCAACGTAGTTGATACCTTTCATCCGTCCTTCAATTTTAAGAGCCTGCACTCCGGAGGCAACAAGTGCCGGGATATGTTCCAGCAGGCAGAGATCGCGGGAGTTGAAGATGAAGGTGCCGTTTTCGTCCTCCACCACCGGAAAATATTCGCCCGGTCGTGATTCTTCCACCAGATGATAGCTCCAGCGGCAGGGGTGAGTGCATTCTCCCTGGTTGGCGTCGCGCCCGGTCAACATGCTGGAAATGAGGCAACGGCCGGAATAAGAGATGCAGAGCGCACCATGCACAAAGGCCTCAAATTCCATTCCGGGAACACGTTCCACCGTTTCGGTGATATTGTCGAGGCTCATTTCGCGTGCCAGGTTAATCCGCCGGACCCCCTGCTGGTGCCAGAAGCGGGCAGAGCGCCAGTTGATAGTGTTCGCCTGGGTCGACAGATGCAGTTCGCGCTCCGGCGATACCTGTCGCACCGCATCAATAACCCCCGGATCGGCAACAATGTAGGCGTCGAACGGCAGCGAAGCAATCTGGGTCAGATACTCTTCAAGCGCGGGGAGTGATTCGTTGCGTGGGTAGCTGTTGATTGTCAGGTAGGCTTTGACTTTCCGCGCATGGCAGTAGTCAAGAGCCGTCTTCATCTCGTCCACGGAAAAATTGTCGGCCTTATTGCGAAGCCCAAAGGATTCTCCGCCGAGGTACACGGCATCAGCGCCGTAATGAATTGCGATTTTAAGTTTTTCCATGTTACCGGCAGGAGCCAGCAATTCAGGTGTCAGCATGGGGAGTTCCAATAATGTAGTTTGAGTGACCTTCTGGTTCGGGGGAATGGATGCTATCATAATCGGAGTACCAATAAAACTGAAAAGGCACCTTTCCCTTGACAAAGGTAACTATATCGCATTAATTATGAAAACGTCCGTTAAATGGGGGTATTATGCCGTCAAGCAGTCGATTGTTACCATATTTTTTTATATGTTTATTCTTGCCAGGCTGCGCTGCCAACGATCTGGTGGTCAAACGTCAGGCTGAGTCTGAAGCAAAAATAGAGTTTCTTATTCAGGGGTCAAAAAAGAGTGAACAGCGCCATAATGAGCTTGCCGCTCTGCTGCAGGTCCAAACGGAACGGCTTCAAACGGTGGCTGGTGAAATTAAACAGCTGAAGGATGAAAATCTTGATATGCGTACTTCCCGCGAGGAACTTACGGCACGAATCACGAATCTCGCCCGGCAGATACAAACCCCCAAGGTGGAGATCGTTAATCAACCGACGTCAGTCAAAGCGAGCAGAGAGTCCGGCCTCCCGCCAGAATATCTCACTGCGTTCGGTCTCTACAGCGCGAACAACTTTGCCGCTGCCATTCTCTCGTTTGAAACTTTTCTGAACAACAATCCCCAGAGCGATTATGCCGCCAATGCACGATACTGGATAGGTGAATGTCACTATAGCCTCTCGGATCTTGCCAAGGCAAAAGAGGCTTTTTTAAAGGTAGCGGACAGTTATCCGAAAAGTTCCAAGGCTCCGGATGCACTGCTGAAGCTTGGTTATACCTTATCGGCTCTGAAGGAAAAAGATGCGGCGACGAGCATATTTGAAAAGATAATCACCTTATATCCGAGCAGTCCCGCCGCAATTAAAGCCCGTGAACGCTTGAATGTACATTAACCCGGCTGTGGCGCCATCTAAAAGTAACATGAGGTACTCCCTATGAAAATGTGGTTGCTATTACTCGCGGCTCTTGTTGTCATACCATCTTTTGTGTGTGCTGCCGGACAGGACGAGCCTGCCATTTATATTATTAAGCAGGGCGATACACTCTCGGGACTTTCCGAACGGTTTATTAAAGATCCGAAGTACTGGCCCAATGTGTGGTCCGAAAATAGCCAGGTCACCAATCCGCATTTCATTTATCCGGGACAGAAATTGCGGATTTTTCCTGATAAACTCGAACTTGTTCCGGGAGAGCAGACAACTGAACAGGTAACTGAGCGGACAACAGCGGTTCCCCGACAGAAAAATGACTCGGTGAGCGTCGTCACAGAAGCTCTCCATAATGGTGGCATTGACAAAACCTATACTCTCTACGGCACGGAGGGTTTTCTGGCAGAGAAAGATTTCAAACCATTTGGTGTGATTATCGGATCTCAGAGTGACCGGATTGTTACCGGCGTTGATGATATCGTGTTCACTGATATCGGTGCCGACCAGAACGCCGCCAGCGGGGATAAATTCTCAATATTTCGCAGGGATGCGTCAGTCAATCATCCGCAGAATAACGAGGAGATGGGGTACAGGATGATTCCCCTTGGGACCCTGCAATTGACTGATGTGGAGAAAAAATCATCCCGGGCAATTATTGTAAAGTCCTCCCGGGAAATAAGTCCCGGCTCCTTTCTACTCCCGTATAAAGATATCAGGCGGCGGGAAGTGCTGCTGAAAAATGCCCGGAAAGATCTCAAAGGGTGCATTGTTGAAAGCTACAGTGGTACCAGTGTCATTGCCGCCGGAGATATCGTTTATATTGATCTTGGCGTCAATCAGGGAGCTGAGGTCGGTAACATGCTCTATATTGTCAGGGATGTGAAAATCGATCAGCGTTACGTAGAGGGGCGAATTGACCGGCTGCCTCAAGAGCTGCTGGGGGCGATCGTCATCCTTCAAACAGGTAAAAAAACATCTACCGCATTGGTGGTAAAGAGTATCGAAACTATCTATAAAGGCGACCGGATCATCAGTCAGCCAAAATAAACAGATGTAACAGCTATTAGAGACCGGTCTCGGACCGGTCTTTTTTTGTGGTGGCCGGCAGGGAATGAAATGGAAAATTATTACTGGATAGGTCTTAAAGCGGTCCCCGGCATCGGCAATGTTGCTTTCCGGCGTCTTATGGAGCGCTTTGAAACACCTGAAAGTGCGCTGAAGGCTTCTCCCACATCACTTGCCAGCGTCAGGGGGATGACTCCCGCAGTCATTGAGGGCATCAGAAACAGCCAGTGGCAGCGTTTTGCGGATGAAGAGTGCCGCCGGCTCGAAGCCAGTTCGGCGCGTCTGGTAAACTATCTTTCCCGTGAGTACCCCAAATCTCTGTTCGAAATTCCTGATCCGCCACCGTTCCTCTACATTAGAGGTGAATTGCGTTCCTGTGAACTTTCTATAGCTATTGTCGGCTCGCGACGGGCAACCTCCTACGGATTAATGACAACCGGAAAACTGGCCGAAGCGCTCGCCAGCCATGGCGTTTGTGTCGTCTCTGGATTGGCACGGGGTGTGGATACCGCAGCTCACAGAAGTGCACTGCAGGCGGGAGGAAGAAGTATTGGAGTGCTTGGGTGTGGTGTTGATAAGATATATCCACCTGAAAACCGTGCGCTCTTCGAGGAGATGGCACTGAAGGGATGTCTGGTCTCTGAGTTTCCCCTGGGAACCCTGCCGCTGGCTGAAAACTTTCCGCGCCGCAACCGGATTATCAGTGGCCTGTCAAGTGGCGTACTGGTTGTAGAGGCAGCAGAGAAAAGTGGGTCGCTTATCACCGCTCAGTATGCACTGGAGCATGGTCGTGATGTGTTTGCCGTGCCGGGGAATATCTCGTTTGCCACCAGCCGTGGCTGCAATCGTCTGATCAAACAGGGGGCCAAGTTGGTGGATTGTGTCGAAGATATTCTGGAGGAACTCCCGGCATACGCTCGTGAAGCTGCTGATGCCCCACTGTTTCATCCACCACCGCGCACCTTTGCCCTGACACCGAAAGAGGCGGCGATATATGAACTGCTGGCCCGTTCGCCGCTGCATATCGATGACATCATTTCCCAAACTGAATTGACAGCCGGAGAGGTTTCCTCTATGTTACTGCACCTTGAACTCAAGGGCGCAGTAACACCGTTGCCTGGTACGCACTATGCGATAACTTGAGAGAAACAAAAACCGTGGTGAATAGAAGATTGTAAAGAATAAACCAAACACGGCACTTCAACCACAGAGTCACAGAGAACACAGAGAAAATATTGAGTTTTATAAAAATGGGTTCACCCAAAAGGTGAAAGCCAGAGATTATTGTATCAACTATAAATATGTTGGATATAGAAAGTTTTTCTCTGTGATCACTGTGACTCTGTGGTGAGGTTTGCAGAATTTAGAATAAATTTACGTAAGGATCGTACACTCCATGTCAAAAAACCTTGTTATCGTCGAATCCCCTGCCAAGGGGAAAACCATAGAAAAGTTTCTGGGACCGGATTTTAAGGTTCTGGCCTCATTCGGTCACGTTCGCGCACTTCCCAGCAAGCAGGGTTCTGTCGATATCGAAAAGGATTTTGAACCCAAGTATCATGTGCTGCCGGAAAGTAAAAAACACCTCGACGCGATTAAGGATGCACTCAAGGGGGCGGATCGACTGTTGCTTGCAACTGACCCCGACCGTGAAGGGGAAGCGATCTCCTGGCATCTGCTGGCGGCACTTGGACTCGACAAAAAGAGTCCCGGCATTAAAATCCAGCGGGTTGAGTTTCATGAAATCACCAAAGAGGCGATTCTACATGCCGTTCAGAATCCTCGTGATATCGCGCTTGATCTGGTGAACGCCCAGCAGGCCCGCTCTATTCTGGACTACCTTGTCGGTTTTAACCTCTCGCCGTTTCTCTGGAAAAAAATCCGCTATGGTCTTTCCGCCGGTCGCGTGCAGTCGGTGGCGTTGCGTCTGGTCTGTGAACGTGAGAAAGAAATTCTGGCATTTAATGAACAGGAATACTGGACTGTTGCCGCCCGTCTGGGCGTCTCTGCGGGGCAGGAATTCAAAGCCGGACTGGTCGATGTTGGCGGTAAAAAACTCGGCAAATTTGATATCCCCGGTGAGGAGGTTGCAACCGCGCTGAAAGCGGCATTGCAATCGGGCGGCTATACGGTTGCCAAAATCACCAAAACCGAGAAAAAACGTAATCCTTCACCACCGTTCACTACTTCGACCCTTCAGCAGGAGGCTTCGCGCAAACTTGGTTTCTCAGCCAAAAAGACCATGTCAACCGCACAAAAACTTTATGAAGGTATAGATATTGGTGGTGAAGAGGGAACGGTCGGTTTGATCACCTATATGCGTACCGACAGTGTCAATCTTTCAACGCTGGCCCTGAAAGATGCCCACGACGTTATCTCTGTTGCCTATGGCAAAGAATACGCGCTCGCCAAACCACGTATATTCAAGACTAAATCCAAAAATGCCCAGGAAGCCCATGAGGCGATCCGGCCAACCTATATTGCCAAGACTCCGCTGGAATTGAAGAAATTTCTGACGCCTGACCTGTATAAGCTGTATGAGCTGATCTGGAAACGAACCGTTGCCTGCCAGATGTCAGAAGCACTGCTCGATCAGACTTCGGTTGATATTGCCGTCGCCCTGTCTGTGCCGCCGGCCGCCGGGCCGTTTGCCGGGTCGGCAAAAGCTGCAATGCGGGCTGCCGGTACGGTTATCCGCTTCCCCGGTTTTATGAAGCTGTATATTGAAGGGCTTGATGATCAGGACGAAGAAAAAGAGGGACTGCTGCCGATCATGACGGAAGGAGCTGCGCTCAAGCTGCATGAAGTTATCCCTGAGCAACACTTCACACAGCCGCCGCCACGCTACACCGAGGCGACGCTGGTAAAAACGTTGGAGGAGTACGGTATCGGTCGCCCATCGACCTTCGCCTCAATCATGAATACGCTGGTGGAGAGAAAATATACCCGCCTTGATAAAAAACGTTTCTTCCCGGAAGATGTCGGCATGGTGGTGAGCGATCTGCTGACCGCCCATTTCCAGAAGTATGTTGACTACAACTTTACCGCCGGACTGGAAGAAGAGCTGGATCAGGTTTCACGGGGAGAAAAAGAGTGGAAGCCGCTTCTGAAAGAGTTCTGGGAACCGTTTATTACCTTGCTTAAACAGAAGGACGGGGAGGTCAACAAGGCTGATCTGACGACAGAGGCGACTGACGAAATTTGTCCGGAGTGCAGTAAGCCGCTGGTGGTGAAACTTGGTAAACGCGGTAAATTCATCGCCTGCTCCGGTTTTCAGGAAGGGTGTAAATATACCCGCAACGTTGATCAGGATGGTGAAATCATCGAGCCGGTTGTCTCAGAAGAAAAATGTGAAAAATGCGGCGAGTTGATGCTGATTAAGGATGGCCGTTTTGGAAAATATCTGGCCTGTTCCGGTTATCCGGCCTGCAAAAATATTCAGCCGCTGGTCAAGCCGCTCAACACGGGTGTCGTTTGTCCGGAGTGCAAGGAAGGGCAGCTGATCGAGAAGAAATCCCGCTTCGGCAAGCTGTTTTACTCCTGCAATCAATATCCAAAGTGTAAATTCGCCCTGTGGGATCTTCCCGTGGAAAGCCCCTGCCCAAAATGCGGCTTCCCGCTGCTGGTCAAAAAGGTTTACAAGCGCAAAGGTGAATTTTTGAAATGCCCGAAAGAGGGCTGTGATTATAACACCAGCGAGTAAACCACATTATCTGGATGAGCAGAGGCACGGTTTTTGGGCATCCTTTTGTACTACGGTACGAAAGGCACCTTATGCTTCCGTGCCTCGCTGCTTTTTAAAGGAATACCTCAATGTCTGAAAAAAAAATTACCATCATCGGCGGCGGTCTGGCCGGCAGTGAAGCCGCCTGGCAGGCTGCACAGCGCGGCATCTCCGTTGTCCTCCACGAAATGAAGCCGGTAAAATTCTCTCCCGCCCACGAGTTGCCCGGTCTGGCGGAGCTGGTCTGCTCCAATTCTCTGCGCGGTATTTCACTTGATAACGCCGTGGGGCTGCTTAAAGAGGAGCTGCGCCGCTGCGGTTCTCTGACCATGGAAGCTGCCGAGGCCACCTCTGTTCCGGCTGGTGGTGCGCTGGCTGTCGATCGCGCACTTTTTTCCGCGTATATAACGGCTAAAATTGAAGCCCATCCGCTGATCCGGGTTGAACGGACTGAGTCAACCTCCATCCCGGCTGACGGCATTGTTATTATCGCCTCCGGCCCACTTACCAGCGATGCGTTGGCCCTGTCACTGGCGGAAGTAACCGGTGACCGGCTTTATTTTTATGATGCAATTGCACCGATTGTTGCCGCCGATTCTCTCGATATGACCAAGGTTTTCGCCGCCTCGCGCTATGGGAAAGGTGATGGTGATGACTACCTCAACTGTCCGCTCAATGAGGAAGAATACCTCCGCTTTATTGATGAACTGTTGCGCGGTGAGAAGGTCCCGGCGCGTGATTTTGAAAAGGTGGTTCACTTTGAGGGCTGTATGCCGGTTGAGGCGCTTGCCTCGCGCGGAGTGGAAACGCTTCGTTTCGGACCGATGAAACCGGTCGGATTGACTGACCCGAATACCGGTTATGAGGCCCACGCCGTGATCCAGTTGCGCTCCGAAAACCGGGAGAAAACCATGTATAATCTGGTCGGTTTTCAAACGAAGCTGACCTGGCCGGAACAGCGACGTATCTTCCGGATGATCCCCGGGCTTGAAGGTGTTGAATTTGTCCGCCTCGGTTCGATGCACCGTAATACGTTTATCAACTCTCCGGCACTGCTCGATGCAACTCAGCAGTTAAAGAGCGATCCGCGCATTTTCTTTGCCGGCCAAATCACCGGAGTGGAGGGGTATGTGGAGTCGGCTGCCAGTGGTTTCCTGGCTGGTATCGCTGCCGCATACCTGATTCAAGGGGAGCCGATTCGGGTACCTTCACCGGAAACAGCCCTGGGCGCCTTGATGCACCACATTACCAATGCCGATGTGAAGCATTTTCAGCCGATGAATGTGAACTATGGATTATTCCCTGAATTACCGGGCAAGATTAAAAAGAAGGAACGACGTCAGAAGCTGGCAGAGCGGGCGCTGGTTGCGCTGGATGAGTGGAAGGAACAGCTGAATATCTACCACAGAGTCACAGAGTGCACAGAGTAGAGTCAGGAAAAGTGAAAAAACATAGGTAAGTAGTTGAATCTTCTGATGTGTCCAGTTTGGTAACGGTTTGAATTCTCTGTGCCCTCTGTGACTCTGTGGTGAAAAGGATTTTTATATGCCAGACAAAATACAGGATCCCCTCAAGCGGGTTGAAGAACAGCTCAAAAAATGTGTCAAGTGTGGTGCCTGTCGTCAGAACTGCCCGGCCTTTACCGCTTTTCAGCGGGAGCCGGCGGTCGCTCGCGGCAAGATAGCTCTGGCTCAACATCTTTTGGCAGACGATATTG
>CAIRND010000063.1 GCA_903879825.1 uncultured Geobacteraceae bacterium | reverse complement strand
GCGTAACGACGCAGTTCATCCTTGGCCTCTCTGCGTGCAGTGATATCCAAAAGTGTTCCTATCATTCGTATCGCAGTGCCGGTGGAATCGTATTCCAGGTTCCCCAGCATATGAACCCAACGTTCAACCCCATCGTTCTTACGCACAATGCGATATTCCCCGTCGAAGGGGTGATTTTGCTCCACCGCTTCTTTCAGCGGGATCAATATATCGGCCTGTTGAAACGGGTTAACAAGCTCTGACCATCCGGCAGCGCTGCAATCAGAATGAGTATCGACGCCAAGTATGGTGTTTAGAACTGTTGTGCCGGTCCACCGGTTATCGATGATGTTGTAGACGTAGCTGCCGAGCGACGATATTTTCTGGGCTTCAAGTAGTGAAATCTCACTCTTTTGAAGCGCTTCATCACCCATTAATTTTGCCAATGGAAAAACTATTTCGTCAATCAGGCCTTCTAACTGGGTAATATTTTCTATGGTGAAACAACCACGATGCGAGTCATTAAATTGAAAAAGCCCAATAACCTCGCCCCGAAAACGGACAGGTATCAAGGCCACTGATTCATAACCTGATTCGTTACAGCAATTGCACGTTTTCGCCTGACGGTTTACGTATGTCGTATCTGGAAGCAATTTCGTGAAGCGGCTTGACCAAAAGCTGCCGCGCGCGCTGAAGAACGGCTTGGTTGAATCATACAGCCCGCGGATAACATTGCCGCACAGACAGCCGAGAACCGGCTTACCGCCGCCGTCGCGAACCAAATCACCGGTACAATCCCTATCCAAAAGACTGTTATTAAACAGTAAAAAGTTATCGACAAAACCAATTTGTTCGTAATACGGAAAATCATCACCATCGCGCAGTCGAACCCCAATCGCTTCACAGTCGGTTATTTTCTGGAAGTAGTGCATAAGACTTTGCATTAATTCTCGTGTACTCCCCGCCTTATTGCAGAGGCCTAAAATCTCAACGGTAGTTTTTTGCTTTTCCCTGGCTTGTTTGAGAACGGTAATATCCTGTACAGTGCCAATAAGACGCTGCGCTCCGTTTTTTTCATCATAGGTCGGTTGGGCATGGTGTGATATCCACGACATCTGACCGTTTGAACTTCCGGTAAAGCGGTACTCCTCGAAAAAAACTAAATTCTCCCTTAATGCCTTTTTGGCTGCGATGCTTACCCGATCTCTATCTTCAGGGTGTATTGCGTGCATGAAGGATTCAAAGGTAAAACCGGTCTCATTCACACCGATAATATCGAGACACTCTGGAGAACAAAATAAGAAGTTGTTTTGTATATTCCATTCCCAAACGCCCATTTTGGAGGCATCCAGAGCCACACGGAGCCTTTCTTCACTGGTACGATACGCAATTTCTGTTTCTCTACGTTCGGTAATATCACGACCCACGGACTGAGTTTCAAGAAGTAGGCCATGCGCGTTGAAAAAACCCCGGTGTACAAACTCGATCCAACGGATCTTTCCCGTTTCTGCACAGACACGAACTTCTGCGTTCACAATCGGATGTGATGGCGATAACTCGTGCAGCAGTTCTTTGACGTTCAGCACATCATCGGGGAAAGCATCCGGGGACCATTTGTTGCCAATAAGTTGTTCTCTTGTTTTCCCAAAGACACGACAATACATTTCGTTCACAAACGTAAACGTCCCATCCGCTTTGTTCCGGCAGATAATTTCCGTTTGATGCTGCACCACATCTTCAATTTGCCGGCGTCCGGTAATATCAATCAGGGCAAGGTTACATTCTTTTCCCGAAGCGGCAATAATGGCTTCGACCTGCACGATGAGCCGGAGATTCTCTTTGTTCAAAAGTGCCACTTCGCACCCCTGCCTCAAACTGTTTGTAAACACCTCTCCAAGGAAGATAGTAAAGTTTGTGCGATATTCTGTAGCGACAAGCAGTCCGAAATTGCGACCTATTAACCGGGATCGCTCGATCCCAACGAGGCTTGCACCGGTAAGATTTGCGGCACGAACGATCCCATCGCCGGTAAGAGTGAAGTATCCGAGTGGAGCAAAGTCATAGAGGTCGGTGTATTTTATTAGCGCTGCCTCCGCCACATTTTGTGCGTGACAGAGCTCTTCATTCTGCATCTCTAGTTCTATTTGATGAACGTGCAGTTCGTGAATATATCGGTGCACACTCACATCAGTAAGAGAAAAATCAACATCAGGAGCCTTCACTTTCATCCGTTCTTCCGCACGAAGGCGCATGTCGGTTACTGCGGGGATGATATTATTATTGTTGCTGCACATTGCTGACCTCTGGTCCAAGTAGGTACATGATTTTACAATTATTCTTGTGCGGCACTGCACCCTTTTACTAAATGGTGAACGGCATATTCTACCGTTGGTGATAAATATGCAACAGATCAAGAAAGAAACCGGAAGTCAGGACATTATTTTGACGTCACATACGAATTGTGCTACGTAACAGACATAAATAAATAGAATAATAATTACGAATTCAAAACTATCAGTTAATTTTTTAATGGAGATATTACCGTGAGTTCACGATTACCAGCAGAGTGGGAAATTCAAGATGGTGTTCTGATGGCCTGGCCGCACGAAGGAACAGACTGGGCCTATATGCTGGATGATGTTCGTCCGGTTTTTGTTGAAATAATCAGACAGATAACCCGTTTTGAACGGGTACTTCTCACGGCACCACATGCGGCATCTGCCGCAGATTATCTCGATAAGGCCGGTATCGATCGGGACAAAGTCACCATTTGTGAAGTCCAGAATAACGATACCTGGGCGCGTGATTTCGGGCCGATCACCGTTATTTTCAATAATAAGCCGACGCTGCTGGATTTTGGTTTTAACGGCTGGGGACTTAAATTTCCTGCAAATTTTGACAATCTCATTTCCAAACAACTTAAAAAATTAAAAATGTTTCTC
>CAIRND010000062.1 GCA_903879825.1 uncultured Geobacteraceae bacterium | reverse complement strand
AAGCGGCGCTCTCTGCCACATTTGACGGGAAAAAGCAATTAACGTGCCATTGGATAGCAATGAATATAGAGAGTGTAATTGGCTGGATTTATTACAAAAAAATCAAAAAACATGAAGGGGGCGAGGAACATCCGTTAAAAATAACTGTCGTATTTAGCAGAACCGTTTTATATCACGGCCACACTGTTTTATTGCCGGGTTATGCCATATTTTCTCATCCGGGAGCGGAGAGTGCTGGGATTAAGGCCAAGAAGAAGCGCTGCTCCGTCTTCTCCCTCAATTCGCCACATAGTTTTTTGGAGCACATGGAGAATGTGGTCGCATTCCACCATGGCGAGTACCGTGACGTTCCTCTCTATCAGGTCATCCTCCTTCCGGATCGTATCGAAACGATCCAATACGTGCAATGCTGTCCCTCGACTTGTAATCACCGCCCGCTCAACAACACTCTCCAACTCGCGTACGTTGCCGGGCCAGTGGTATTTCCGCAGGGCATCCAGGGTATCCTTTGCGACTGTTTCTATTTTCTTGCCAATCTTCTTGTTAAATTTAGTCACAAAATGGTTAACGAGTAACGGAATATCTTCATTGAACTGCCGCAGTGGCGGCATCGTGATAGGGAAAACATTGAGCCGGTAAAACAGGTCCTCCCTGAATCGACCCTGGCGGATCTCCTGCCGCAGATCACGATTGGTGGCTGCTATGATCCGAACATCTATTTTGATGGTGCGAGGACTGCCAAGCCGCTCAAGTTCGCCATCCTGGATGACGCGGAGCAACTTGGCCTGTAGCTCCAGTGGTAACTCGCCGATTTCATCAAGGAAGATGGTGCCGCCATCGGCCAGCTCAAAGCGCCCGATTTGCCGGGAATCAGCGCCGGTGAACGCCCCACGTTCTCGACCGAAGAGTTCGCTTTCAATGAGGTTAATCGGCAGTGCGGCACAGTTAACCGTAATCATCGGCCGAGTTTTGCGGGCACTGCTGCTGTGGATGGCGCGTGCAACCACTCCTTTACCTGTGCCGGTCTCACCAAGGAGAAGAACGGTTGCATTCATGGGTGCTACCTGATCAATCCGTAAGAATACGTCTGAGAGGATCGTGCTTTGACCGATGATCTCGCCAAAATTATACTCCCGGGCAACTTCCTGCTGCAGGTAGATATTCTCCGCCTGAAGACGGTCCTTCAACTGCTTAATTTCAGCAAAGGCAACCTGAAGTGAAACTTCAGCCTTCTTGCGCTCGTCAATTTCCTGCGTGAGTTGCACATTCGCCCTGGTCAATTCGCGCGTCCGCTCACTTATCCTCTGTTCCAGCTCATCATGAGAACGGCCAAGTTCTTCATTTTGCATCTCCAGCTCAATTTTATGAACTTCCAATTCATGAACAAGCCTCTGGGTCGCTTCCTCAGTCCGGGGCGGACGCGGTTCTTCCGTCTTCACACATAACCGCACTTCTGCCTGGTGGCGCAACTCACTGTCAGCTGACATATTTTTGGCTTTATATCCTTGCATTTACTACCTCGACCCTCGAACAGACTTTTATCCTGAAAAAGCCGTTTCACGCAACGGCGCGACGACGCGACGAATAAAATTAAAAATTCACGTCCTTATTCAGGCTCACCCGATTGGTTAATCAACTATTCAGTTATAAGTCTCTGTTTTTCTTAGCGTTCGTTGCGGCGTTGCGTGATCAAATACTGTTTTCAGGTTTATATTTCCAGATCAAGTGGCACGTATATATAGCTTCCAGCGTCATGCCCCACACCATCTGCAATAGCTATATCAGCATTCAGTAAAAAGGGTAACTATTCCGCGGCAGCGACTGCTGCAGGACACCGATGATTTTGCTGCAGCCTTGCGCTCAGCAGGAGTTTTGGCTATAGTGCCGGCTCATTGGAGTTTTAACTGACACAGAGTCTTTTGACAGGAACCAACCACCATGCAGCATTTTCTCGACATCGCCAGTGGCACCGTTACGATGCGCCCGTATGTATTCGCTTTTTTTGGAGCTTTTCTGCTGGCATGCGTGCCGCGTATCGGCTGGCAGCGAACCATGCTCTTTACCGTATGTGGCTATTTAATTGCTTTCGGCTCAGAGTGGCTCTCGATCAACACCGGTTTTCCTTATGGCTGGTACTATTACATTGACACCACCAGCAACCGCGAACTATGGGTGGCCGGCGTGCCGTTCTTCGACTCACTCTCCTACGTTTTTCTGGCGTACTGCAGTTATGCAACGGCACTTTTTATCCTCTCACCACTCAAAGTATGGCGCTGGAATATCGCGACACTGGAAACCCGGAGTATTCGCCGTTCTTTTGCGGCACTGCTGTTGGGATCACTCCTCCAAACCTGCCTCGACATTGTCATTGACCCGGTTGCGCTTCAGGGCAATCGCTGGTTTCTGGGGCAGATTTATGGCTACCGCGAAAAGGGGATTCACTTCGGCGTGCCGCTTTCAAACTATGGCGGCTGGCTGCTGACCAGTGCCTGCCTTATTGCCGCTTTTCAGCTAATCGACGCGCGGCGGCTTGACGAAAAAACAGCAGGAATCGCCACCATCCCCTTTCATTCCCTGTTGGGGCCGATTTTATACCTGTCCGTACTTATTTTTAACATCGCCATAACAGTGATTATCGGTGAACGCTTCATGGCGCTCTGCGGCGTGTT
>CAIRND010000061.1 GCA_903879825.1 uncultured Geobacteraceae bacterium | reverse complement strand
GGTATCCAGGCGATGGGCGGTATCGGTCGCAGTACCTGGACGATGGGGTTGAAATATTCGTAGATGCGGGGCGAAGCGCCCATGAAGAGTCCCAGCGGCAGCGCCAGTCCGGCCCCCAGCAGGAAACCGCCGGTCACGCGGCCGAGGCTGCCGAGCACGTCCAGCAGCAATTCACCGGAACGGAGCCACTCCACCCATTTGACCACGATGGCGCTGGGTGAGGGGAGCATGATCGGTGAAACCAGACCGGCCCGGCAAGTCGCCTCCCAGATAACCAGCAGCAGAAACGGCATCGCTATGCCCCGCAGCAGGGATTTCAGCCCGGCAGACACAGCTATTTCACCTTGAGCGCAGCTTTTGCTTTCTGGAGAAGGTCGAGCTTGACCCAATCGGCCGCTATGGGGGGCTTCGCCATTCTGCCGACGCCGTATTTCTGCATCAGTTTTGTGGTGATGTCGATGTGGTCGACACTGATATCGTAGGTGAACTGGGCATTATCCATGGCGTCACGGAAATCGTCGGAGCTGATCTGCCCTTTGAACATGGTTTCGCGCACATATTTTTCCGCCAGTTTCATGTCCTTGCGAAACAGTGCCGTGGCCTCCACGAAGCACATCATGGTCCGCTCGGCAACATCCCGCTTGTCACGGTACATTTTTTCGGTCATTACCAGGGCACGGACCGGTTCACCCATGGGGGTGCCGTAAGGTTTGAGGATTTCAACCCCGAACTTTTTGTTGATGGCCTGGGACGACTGGGGTTCGGACTGACACATGGCATCGATCTGGCGCGCCGCCAGAGCCTGGTTGAGGTCGGCAAATGCCAGATAAACGATCAACACGTCCTTGCCTGGCTTATCGGACCAGCTCAGTCCAACCTTTTCCAGTTCAGCCAGCAGCAACAGTTCCTGGGCGCCGCCGCGAGCCACGCCGACCTTTTTCCCTTTGAGATCTTTCATGGATTTGATCGGCAAACCGGCCTGAGCAACAACTCTGGCCCCGCCTTTGGCAAATCCAGCCACGATATAGACCGGAGCGCCGCTGGCACGGCCGGCGATGGCGGCATCGGCTGCGGATGCGGCTATGTCGATTTCACCGGCGATGATTGCCGGGATAATATCGATCCCTTTGGGAAAGACACGCTCTTCAACCTTGAGGTTGTACTTGCCGCACATCTCCTTCATATAGGAAACAGCGCCGTAATGGGCAAATTTCAGATTACCGAGACGGACAAGGTCAACAGCAAAGGCCGGGATTGCAGAAAAGACAGCTAGGAAAGTGATCATGCGAACGATGAATAATTTCATGGTGTTCCTCCGCGTACACAGATTGTTGAGTCAATCAGAAATTCAGCAGTGAAAAGACTTTCCCTTCCGGCAATCTTTTACGTCCTTCCAGAAAATCAAGTTCCGCCATAAAACAGCACTCCACGATTTCGCCTCCCATGCTCTGGACCATATCAACAACCGCTTCCATGGTGCCGCCGGTGGCCAGCAGGTCATCAGCAATCAGTACTCTCTCGCCCGGCTTAATTGCGTCTTTATGGATCTCCAATGTATCTGTGCCGTATTCAAGGTCGTAGGTTTTGCTGAAGGTTTCAGAAGGGAGCTTGCCCGGCTTACGTACCAGGACAATGCCGGCACATAATTTATACGCCAGGGCTGAACCTATAATGAAGCCGCGTGCTTCAACGCCGACAACCTTGTCTATCCGCTTGCCGATATAGCGATGAGCAATAAGGTCAATCATTTTCTGGTATGATTGTGCATCCTGCAAAAGTGTGGTGATGTCTTTGAAGATGATGCCTTTTTTGGGGAAATCAGGGATGTCGCGAATAATATTCTTAAGATCGTTCATTTAATTAGTCTCCTCGTTCTGAGTGGGTTGTGTTTGGCATTGTGCATAAAAGGCTCGCAATTTTTCAAGACTCTTTGCCTCGATCTGACGTATTCGTTCCCGCGTAACGCCGAACTGCTGACCAATGACATCCAACGTTTGAGGTTCATTATCATCAAGGCCGAAGCGGAGTGTCAGTATCTTTCTCTCATTATCTGTGAGTTTATTGAAATGTTTTGAGATGATCTCAAACATATTGATATTCTCAAGCAGATCAGCTGGAGAAGTCATGGAGCTGTCTTCGATTGTATCAATCAGAGCAAAATCGTTGCCGTCACCAATCGGAGCCTCTATAGAACAGGTGTGACGCAGTAGTGTCATCAACCGGCGAACATGTTGGCTTTTGGACTTCATTGCGTCGGCAATTTCTTGAATTTCCGGTTCCCGATTTAATTCATGGGAAAGTTTGCGCGTCACTCGAATCATGCGTCCAATGTCATCCGAGATATGGACAGGCAGTCGGATTGTGCGGGACTGGTTGATGAGTGCCCGTTCTATCGACTGACGAATCCACCATGTTGCATACGTGGAAAAACGGCATTCTTTTGAGAGGTTGAATCGTTCGACGGATTTAATCAATCCGAGGTTACCTTCTTCAATCAGATCCAGAAAAGGTAAACCCCGGTTGTTATAACGCTTGGCAATTTTTACAACAAGACGGAGATTTGATTCAATCATCTTATTGCGGGCAGCCTCGTCACCTTTTTCAATCTTTTGCGCAAGCTCCTTCTCGGCATCTGCGCTCAGAAGCGGGGTGCGCTGTATATCACGCAGATAAATTTTTATGGCATCATCGTAGCGTTCAAGTTCGACAAGCGGGATTTCCTCTTCACTCTCATGGTCGACAAAGTCATCGATCGGGATCAGAAGCGGCTCTTCAATGTCGTTGAGAGATAGCGCCGAAAGCTCGACCAGAGCAGGATAGTCGCTAAAATCCTGATGCAGGAGGTCGACGCTCTGGACGCATATGCTTTCAGCAAAATTGGATGTTTTCATATTTGCCAACCCTGGTTGCCGATCAGCGGTACAAAACGGCACGCAATAGATGATTCCCGCAGCAGTTCACCCTCTTCGTTTTTAATAATCGTGATCAACTGTTGTTCAGAGTCACTTCCTACCGGGATTACCAGGCGGCCACCACGGGCAAGCTGGTCAACGAGAACAGCGGGGACTTCCGGGGCACCGGCGGTAACAATAATCGCGTCAAAAGGAGCTTCTTCCTCCCACCCGACAGGACTTCCTTCCCTGTCGTTGATGCGCAACTGAACATTGAAGAGTTTAAGCGAGTCGAGACATTTCCGCGCATTCAGGGCCAACGGCCGAATGCGCTCTGCCGAGTAGACTCTATCGGCCAGTGTGGCGAGAACTGCCGTTTGATAGCCGGAACCGGTACCGATTTCCAAAACCTTTTCCGTGCCGGTCAGCCCAAGCTTTTCGGTCATTAAAGCAACAATGTATGGTTGGGAGATCGTTTGCTTCTCACCGATCGGGAGAGCCTTGTCATTGTAAGCCTGAGCTGCGAAGGCTTCCTGAACAAAAATATGGCGGGGAATCTTCAACATTGCATCTATGACACGTCGATCACTTACGCCGCGCGCCACTATCTGATCCTGCACCATTTTTTTTCTCAAAATTTCAAAATTCACAGGAAACTCCACAACCGTTTCACCAGATTAATCTCCGCGCCATATATGCAGGAAACTTACTCAAGTGGACTAAAAAGGACGTGACTATAACAGGAGATAACGTGAAAGTCCATATAGTGTCAAAACAGCCACTCAGCGAGCACTGGCAAGGATTTGTGGTTCGTCAGATCAAGGTGAAGCGGGGTTATGGAGACATGCTGGCGGTTTATAGCGTGGAAGTCCGTGCCGGGTTCATCATTAAGATGTGGCTCTTCACTGCCGACCCAAAAATACTTGCGTCCACGCGGATCGGTTTTGTCGACTATTTTCCCAATGAAGGAGCGTCTCCCTTGACGGGTAATCAGGGGAGTTTTTATCTCTTTACGGGGACAGTTGGGAATGTTGACATTAAGGAACGTATCCGCAGGCAGGCCATTGGCAATTACCTGCCGGGCAATTTGTACGGCAATCTGCGCAGCATCTCTGAAGTGGTCGCTCTGTTCAAAGGTTGTCAGTGAAAAAGCAATTGCCGGAATGCCCATCAGATTTGCTTCCATAGCGGCAGCAACAGTGCCGGAATAGGTGACGTCATCACCCAGGTTGGCGCCGTGATTAATGCCTGAGACAATCAGATCAGGGGTAATCGGCAGCATGTTGTGTATCCCCATATTGACGCAATCAGTCGGGGTGCCGTCTACAGCGTACCACCCTTTACGTAGCTCAAAAATTCGCAGCGGCGAATGGAGGGTCAGGGAATGTCCGACCGCACTTCTTTCGCGATCAGGTGCGACGACAGTGACGGTGCCCAATTCTGCCATCGCTTCAGCCAGAGCGCGAATGCCGGCGGCGTGAATGCCATCATCGTTTGTGACCATGATATTCATGGGGAAGATCCTTTGTATTGAGAATAGCGAATGACTCGTTTATCGCAGAAATATTACGGGAAATCAAGCGACTCACCTGTTCTGATTTTGTGTTTACAAAGTGACCGTAAGTCGCTACATTCACACCCTGAAAAAGGGCACAGGCAGTTAGATAATCTATAGGAGGAGGTATTTAGATATGAAGGCAGTGTTAATGGATGCTTTTGGCAGTGTGGATGT
>CAIRND010000060.1 GCA_903879825.1 uncultured Geobacteraceae bacterium | reverse complement strand
TCAGCTCGACGCACTCTTCTATGGCAGCCAGCGGCAGCACATAATGATCGGTGCCGATTTTGACCAGCAGGCTGTCGATAATCGCCAGAGTCAGCGGTATTTTGAGGGTGATGGTCGTGCCGGTACCGCGTACGCTATCGACTCCAATTGAACCACGCAACCCTTCGATACCGCGCTTGACGACATCCATCCCGACCCCGCGCCCGGAAACGCTGGTTACTTTGGCAGCGGTGGAGAAGCCGGGTGAGAAAATCTGGGCATATATTTCCCTGTCAGATGCTTCCGTATGAGCAGGCAACAGGCCGCGTTCGATGGCCTTGGCACGAATGGTGTCACGGTCCAGACCAGCGCCGTCATCGCGTATTGTGACCAGAACCGAGTCTCCGGAATGTTCGGCACCCAGATAGACTGTGCCGTGTGATGATTTACCCGCTGCCCGGCGTGCATCCGGCATTTCGATACCATGGTCGATACTGTTGCGGATAATATGCACCAGTGGATCGTTTAGTTTTTCGATGACGGTTTTATCCAATTCGGTTTCAGCGCCAAAAGTTTCCAGTTCAATTTCTTTACCCAATTCATTGGAAAGGTCACGTACCAGGCGTTTGAATTTACTGAAAGTACTGCCAATCGGAAGCATGCGGATGTTGAGTGCGGTGTCGCGCAGTTCGTTGGTAAGACGCTCAACCTCTTCGGATATGGCGATAAATGTAGGATCACCTCCGGCCAGAGATACCTGCGACAAATGGGCCTGCACCGTAACCATTTCACCAACCAGATTGATCAGCTGATCCAAACGTTCGGCCGGAACACGGATGCTGGCAGCGGCCTCCATCGGCGGTGCTTCGCTGCGCTCTTTACGGACGCTTTTGACGTGCTGCTGCTCCACCAGAGCCGACTGCACTTTTTCCGGCGAGACGATACCCTGCTCTACCAACAGTTCCCCGAAACGCTTCTGCAACATCAACACCTTCTGCATCTCGACCGGTGAAAGATCACCACGTTCGACCAGAATGTGTCCCAGTTTTTTGTAGCCGTCTTCACGGTCGATCAAGCCGCTTTTGTCAATCAGCTCGATTTTAATATCGCAATCATCCTCAACAAAAATAAAAACATCTTTAATGGCATCCTCACCACGGGTCGTCGTCAGAATGATATCCCAGTAGATGTAACAATTTTCACCAACTATGTCGTCAAGCAGGGGAACTTCATCAAATTGGGCGACGACATGGGCAACACCAAGATCACGCAGTTCATTAATCAGGGAGATAGGGTTGGTACCGCACATAAGGATGTTGGTAGCGGGACGAAAACGAATACGCCAGGTACATTCATTGGCAAATTCATCTTCAGAAACAACCGGCAGATGGAGTGCAGGAACTTCACTCGAGCCTTTTGGTTGGGTCTCCGGCGGTGGCACTAACTGGCGCAGGCCGGCAATAATTTCATCGCCCTCGCTCCGGTCAACCTCTTCGCCGTTTGGAATATTAAGTAGATAGGAGATGTGGTCACGCGATTTAAGTGTCAGATCCAGCAGTCGTTTGGATACGGTCATTTTACCGTTCCGCACCAGATCGAATACCGTTTCGACTTCATGGGTAAAAGAGGCTATCTCGTCAAAGCCAAACATGGCTCCTGACCCCTTGATGGTATGCATGGCCCGAAAAACGCGATTGATCAGATCATCATCGCCAGGCGTTTCTTCCAGGTCAAGCAGCGAAGTTTCCAGCTCTGCCAGCAGTTCACTGGCCTCTTCGCGATAGGTTGCAATGGCTTGTTCCATCATAGGTAACTCCCCTTATATTCAATTCTAAATTTGGTTTTGAAAGAGTTGTTCGACAATTCAAAATCCACAATTTAAAATTCAGAATAACCTTCTAGCCCAACACTTTTTTGACCACGGCAATCAACTGCTCCGGTTTAAATGGCTTGACAATCCAGCCAGTGGCACCTGCTGCTTTGCCTTCACCTTTTTTTGTGTCGTTCGACTCGGTTGTCAGCATGACAATCGGAATAAACTTGTTCAAAGAGCCGGCGCGCACCCCTTTGATAAGGCCGATACCATCCATATTGGGCATATTCAAGTCGGTCAGCAGCATATCAACTTTTTGCGACCCCAGCTTGGTAAGTGCGTCGCGGCCGTCTACCGCCTCAACCACATCATAGCCATTCTGTTTGAGAGTAAATGCCACCATCTGCCGAACACTTGCCGAATCGTCTGCCGTCATTATTAATTTAGCCATTACTTGGAACCTCCAAACCATATACAGGTAGAATCATTGTTATGCTTGCAGATTGCGTGACGTTCCGCACCGCTGGTGGCAATAAAGGCACCAAGTGCAAGCGGTTGCAGGCCTCTATATGAAAATATCTTGCCGTTTTGAGCGGCACTTTTGCAGGCCGAACAGAGAATCTGCATACCGGTGATATCAATTTCCACCGCCGGATCAAATTCAATCGCGACGACAGCAGATGCCTCCAGAGCATCACGGACAATCCGGGCAAAATCTGCAGAGGTTTCAATCGTCAGACGATCGCCGCTGGTGATAATTATTTCGCCGTTTTCACGGACAGAACTGTTGAGTGGCATAGTGTATCTCCTATCAGAACAAATCGAAATTATCGCCGAATTCAGAATCATCCGGTGTGCTGCTTTTGGGTGCCGCACTGGCGACAACCGCACTCTGACCGCTACGCTTGCGGGCAAGGGCCTCGTGAATATGCCGTTCACTCTCCATGGTGTAGCGTTCTTCCATGTAGCGCAAATTTTGCTTAAACTCGGTACTGGCAGGAACTATCCGGCGTGCATCGGTGACGATGTGCTCAAGGTTTACCAGTACGCCGTCTGACATGGTTTTCGTCCGTTCATGCACGTCAATTCCGGAAGTCGCCTTTTCCACATCTTCCGTTAACGAGGCAACCCGTCCGCTCAAACCTGACAAAACTGAGAACAGTTCCTTGCTCATACCGTCCAGGGACCGCAATATTTCGGACACTTCACTCTGCATGAATGTAATGCGGCCGCCAAGGTTCTCCTCTTCATTTTCAGCATCCAGAGACAAATGTTCCGTGGCACTATTTATATTTTTGAGGGTCAATGCCACAGAAT
>CAIRND010000059.1 GCA_903879825.1 uncultured Geobacteraceae bacterium | reverse complement strand
TCTGCTGTTATCGTCACAACAGGGGCAGCTGCTCAGTTGTGAACGACTGCAGGTCAGGCCGCTGCTGCTACCGCTCTTGATTGGACGGGCCGTACTCTCCGGAGGAGCAACAATAGGGAAGGGGCAGTTGGATGTCAGCTATGCGCTGAATGGTAAAGCGGCAGTCGATCTTACTATAGAAGATGTCTCTCTGGCAGATATTCCGTTTTTTAAAACTGTTCTAGGCGCCAAAGCGGGCGGCCTTCTCTGGAGCAAGGGCACATTGCAGCGGGGAGCCAAAGGTTTGGGCGGTGATCTGAAGCTTGAGGTGAAACAGCTTGAACTTTCTGGCGTCAAGTTGGGGGCTTTTCCGCTTCCGGATGCGTCGAAACTTAAAACTCAGGGTATAATCAGAGTTGTTGAGGGCAAAGCCCGCCTGGAGAGCTTTACGCTGGAAGGCGACGGTATTTATATGCGACTGTCCGGAGATATTCCGTCAGGTGCCAACGCAGCCGTAACTCCGCTCAACATGAGTCTGGAGATCATGCCCAAAGCTGACTTTATGGAGAGACAGAAGCTGGTTTTTATGGTGCTGGCCAAGTTTATGACCTCTCCGGGGGTCTATAAAATTCCGATCAAGGGCACGCTGATAAAGCCGGAGATAATGTAAATGAGAATCGGCTTGTTGGGGGGCAGCTTCAATCCGGTTCATAACGCCCACCTGCGTATCGCCATGGAAGCGCAGAAAGCGTGCTCACTCGACAAAATAGTATTTATTCCGGCGGCCGACCCTCCGCATAAATTACTTGAGGGTGACATCTCTTTTGAATGCCGGGCTCACATGGTCACTATGGCTATTGCTGACTGTCCGGATTTTGAGATGTCTACCATTGAGGCGGAACGAGGCGGCAAATCATATTCCATCGACACGATCAGGGCTTTTCGGGAAAGGTTTCCGCATGATGACCTCTATTTTATCATCGGCGGGGATTCGCTACGGGATATCGGCACGTGGCACCGCTATGAAGAAATATTCACTTCATGTCATCTGATTATCGTCATGCGTCCTGGCTGTCCGATACCAAACCCGATTGACGTCCTTCCGGAAGACGTCAGAGGAAAAGTTTCACGTGACGGAGAAGCTGGACAGCTGAAGCATGAATCCGGCACCTCGCTCATTTTTATCACCGGCTCACCACTGGATATCTCTTCGACGGAGATCCGCCGGTTAGCCGCCGCAGGACAAGACATCACACGGTATGTACCGTCTGACATAGCAGCATATATCTCGACCCAAAGGATCTACCACACATGCCTGTAAAAAAAACAAAAGTTGTTGAAAAAACAACCCTGACTCCCGCCGAGCGTGCACTGAAATGCGCCGAGTTGGCGTATGACAAAAAAGCATTTGATATCTGTGTTCGCGACATTTCACGGATCTCATCGATTGCCGACTACATGGTGATCATCTCCGGATCTTCCGACAAACAGAATCAGGCCATTGCCGACAACATCCGCACCGGTTTGAAAAAATTCGGCAAGGTCAATGATATTGAAGGTGCCAAAGATGGCCGCTGGATCGTCATGGATTACGGTGATGTGCTGGTACATGTGTTCCATGATCAGATCCGTCGTTATTACGATCTGGACGGTCTGTGGGGCATGGCACCTGAACTTGAGTTGCCGCCGGAAATAAAAGCATCGCGCAAGGAATCAGATTTTTGAAAATAAAAGTACTGTGGGTCGGGAAAAGCCGTGATCCGTGGGTCAAGGATGCGATTGACGAATATGCCGGTCGCATCCGGCGCTACTCTCCGCTGGATTTGGTCGACATCCGTGACGAGAAAGGGGCGGCAGCGGAGGAAATGCGCCGCCGTGAATGCGAACGGCTGGAGAAGCAGATTTCCCCCGGTGCAACCCTGATTCTGCTGGATGAACGGGGCGAACAGATGAACTCCCCCGGACTGGCAGCTTTCGTCGGCAAACAGCGCGACTGCGGTGTTGGCGAGTTGATCTTTGTTATTGGCGGCGCCTACGGTTTTTCTGAAGAATTTCGTCAGCGCGGCACATTGCTGGCGTTATCAAAAATGACCTTCACCCACCAAATGGTGCGGGCATTTCTGCTGGAGCAAATCTACCGGGCGTTTACGATACTAAATGGTGAGCCGTATCATCATTGACGGGAAGTGATGTATGAAAGGTGAAAACCTCCACGCTGGCCACCGCGAGCGTTTGAGAAAACGCTTTCTGGAAGAGGGGCTCGACAGCTTTGAGGATCACCAGGTCCTGGAGCTGCTCCTGTTTCAGGTTATTGCGCGCGGCGATACAAATCTGATCTCCCACCGCCTGATACAACGTTTTGGCTCTCTTTCCGCAGTGTTGGAGGCCGATCCGAAGGACGTGGCTTCAGTTGAAGGATGTGGTGAAAAGGCCGCAGCCTTCATGGCAATGATTCCCCAAGTAACCCGCCGCTATTATCACGACCGGGTTTTACGTGACCGCCCAAAACTGAACAGCTCCACAGCGGTGGCTGACTATCTCATCCCGCTTATGGCAGGGCGGCCGGAAGAGGTTTTTTATGTCCTCTGTCTCGATACTCAATGCCGGGTGGTATATCCGGCTCTGATCAGTGAAGGGACCATAAAGGAAGCCGCCGTATATCCCCGACATGTGGTTGAGGTGGCAATCCGCCATCGAGCAGCCTCAGTCGTACTTGCCCATAACCATCCAGCCGGCACGACTAAACCCTCTCCGCAAGACCAGCATCTCACCAAAATACTGATTCAGGCCCTTGGTCCACTGGATATCAAGGTCTTGGACCATATCATTGTCGCCGGAAATCAGGCGTATAGCTTTGCCAGTGAAGGGATATTGCCGGCGTACGACGCCAGGTGAGGACTAACCGAAATGAGTTCAATCTGAAACAACTGGAAGCCGATCTTTGGCGAGGTGCCGAAACAGTTTCCTCTTGCCATCATGATAGCTAAAGTATATATTTCAAATATATATTCGCGGAGGCTGACTATGAAAACTGCAAAGATATTTCAGAATGGACAGAGCCAGGCTGTCAGGCTTCCAAAAGAATTTCGCTTTGACGACAGCGAAGTATTCATCAAAAAGAGCGGCAACATTGTTCAGCTGATTCCCCGGCGCGATTCGTGGAGTTCATTGTTTGGCAGCCTCAATAAATTTTCCAGCGATTTCATGACTGAACGCGAACAACCACCGCTGGATAAACGGGAGAGCTTTTGATGAAACTGATGCTGGATACCAATATCTGCATTTACATCATCAAACAGCAGCCTGCTGCTGTTCTCAAGCGGTTTCTTGAGTATCAGCTTGGCGAAATCTGCATCTCTTCCATCACCCTTGCAGAATTACGCTTTGGGGTTGCCAAAAGCGCGTATCGTGATAAAAATGCCGGTGCACTTGATGAATTTATTATCCCTTTAGAAGTTATCCCTTTCGACGAAGAAGCGGCACTTGTTTACGGTGACATTCGGGCTGCGCTTGAAAAAGCAGGCACGCCGATTGGCTCAATGGATATGCTGATTGCTGCCCACGCTGTTTCTCTGAATGTCACGCTGGTTACCAATAATACCCGTGAATTTGAACGGGTCTCGGGGCTTACTGTTGTTGATTGGACAAGCTGACAATATCAT
>CAIRND010000058.1 GCA_903879825.1 uncultured Geobacteraceae bacterium | reverse complement strand
ATATCCAAAAGAGTAATTGTTGCTATTTGTGTTTCGCAGGGTTCGGCGTGTCACTCTTTGTTCCTTCCGTAACCGCCTCTGTCGGCATGTCCTTCTTGAACTGTATCAGATACTTTTCCATCAAATATTCTTTCATATATGGAATCTTCGTCCCTTTACCAGAGGCAAGTAAGTAGAGTGGTGACGCCACCAGCATTACGAGCAGAAGATAGGCAGAAAGTATCAATTGACGAGCTTTGAAGCGGCCAGCAGTCGTCCAGACCAACCACGCAACTGCCATGATCGCATACGGCAACACTGATAGTGCGGTATTCAGCCAGATAGGACGCCCAGAAGCAACCAGGGGAATATACGCCAGAAGAAACAGACCCACCAGATAATATGACCCTTCGTCACGTTCCCGGAATCCACGCCGGAGCAGCAGAAAAAAAGCCGGCAGTACCAATAACCAGACGAGAGGATTAGCAACGCCAAGGACGACCGTTACACCTTTCTCAAATGACGGCAGTTCCTGCCCCTTCTCATCCGGAGAATCCATATTCATAAACGGATCGACAAAAACTGATGGTACGACGAACCATTTATAGGCGCGGTTATCCCGGTCATCCCATTTTTTCGGCGTATAGCCGACATGCTGGGACGTTTCCAGAAACATGCTTCGTTGCAGCGCAGGCCACTCCGACAATGAATAACCACGGCCGAACCAGGGCATAAATGTAAGGAGGTAGACCAGTGCTGGTAGTATGGCAAGCAGAGCAACAGCATGGATGCAGCGGGCCACGCGTTCCCGTACTGCGCCTTCTGTTTCCTTGTAGATTATGATTATCAGCAGAGTAAAGGTAACCAGCAACGGGAATAGCGCACTCCATTTCGAAGCAAGCCCGAGACCAAAGGAGATCCCGGTGCCGATCAACCACCCCTGATTACCCGATTCCCGGTAGCGATAGAACAGGTAAATTGCGACCAGGGGAAAAAAGGACAGGTAGATGTCATTGATTCCCTGGCGGGAGAAATCTATTACTAATGCATCACACGCCCAGAGCAGAGCTGCTATCAGTGCGATGCGGTTATCCTTGAAGATACGCTGCGTCACAAGGCCGATGAGGGGAGTGCATAAGGTACCAAACAGCAGGCTTATTCCTTTTGCCCCCAGCACTCCGGTGCCGCACGCCAACAGATTGTAATACACCAGTATGTTGCGCAGGCAGGGATGATTCCACATGGTAGGACCAAGCTGCCCTGACTCCATAAAGTTTATGGCAGAGAGTGCTACAGCTAAATCATCTTCTGATACCGGTTGCGTAGCGAGCTGAAAGGTGTTTAGAAAGAGAGCGAATAGTGTGATGAGTGCCAGGCTTCCCATTGTTGTTCGTGCGCTGATATCACTGTTCATAATGCGGGTGCCTGGTTCTGCTGCTTGCTTGTGGGCTGGGTCATACTGCCTGACCCTGCTGAAGGGGGAGTAATACCGATGAGCGCGGCAAATCTGCCCAGTTTGATAATTTCATTTTCTGTGGCGCTATCTTTGCCTTTTTCACGGCACAAAACAACGCAATCCGTCTGCAGACCGGAAGCGGACAACATGCGAAACAACTCCTCCGGCTGAACATGTTTGAAATAGGATGCACCGATGTACAGAAGCACCGGTTCCTTGACTGCGGTAAAATTTGCAGCGGTTGTATACCAGCGGGGAAAGCCCTGACGAGAGATAAAGACCGCCTTTTCACTTACCGCTGAGTCTTTTGCTTTCGCGGCAGAGACCTTCATCCTGCCGACTTCACTGTCGGGAGCAATCATCACAATTTTACGTATTATTTTATTCAGCGAAGCTATATAGAGGAAGGTGATACCGTTCAGGTAGTCATCCTCCATCAACCTGGCGGTATTGTACAGCTGCAGCGGGTAGGCGCGGAACATCTGCGCCGGGATCAGTTCACCCGGATCAAAGGATTCCCACCGGTCGGCAATAAAAACTATAGTGCGACCGCGATAACCGGCATCCCGCCAGATTCGATAGGCCTCTTTCGGATCATCAACCACTTTTTTATCAATTTGCTGCGCCTGAATAGTCCCGGTTCGACCGGTCACGCGGCTATTGGTACCAAAGCGGTTAATGCCAACAAGAGCGAAAGCGGTCAAAAACAGTATGAGTAAACTGGTTATCAAGCAGGAGCGAGTAGTCAAGGTATGTATCCAATGTTTTTGCTCAAAATAGGTGGGGTTCAAATACCTAGAGTTGTTCGTACGGCATTACGAATCTTTTCAGATGACCTCAGTGCTTCTGCTGCATCATCCTCATCAGTTGCCATACCAGGGTAACGGACTTCAACAGCCATTGCCGACAGAATTCGAACGGATTGCAGCAATACAGTCAATCTCGTCTCAAAAGGTAAGAGTTTGTTCAGAAGTATTTCCAGATCGTGAGTTCTGGTTACGGGCAAACCTTCTTCGATTATTCTGGCTTTGAGGTACTTCTCAGCACATTGTTGAGCATGAAAACATACCGCATCGTGATTTGGTTTTTCCAGAACGGCAAATTCACTCTGTGCCGTATTCATATCCCCTTCTGCCTTTTGCACCCACTCTTCCGTTTCAGCTTTCATGGAGCACCCTTCCTTTTTCTACGATCTCTGAAATAAAGGAATCATGCTTGCTCAAACGATCCGCAATTTGACTTTCGGTGCGGACTATCAGATCAAGTGCGAATGTAACTTTCACCTTTTCCCTAATTATTGTTGCCATGCGCCAACCCTTACCATCGAAAGGAAGAATCACAAGTAGATCCACATCAGAATCAGGCGTTGGTGTCCCCCAGGCATGGGAACCGAAAAGTACAATCTTTTGAGGATTAAATTCACGAGCTATGGATGCTGATATTTCTTCAATATCTGACATACTTGCCATATCAGACCTCCCATCCGTACAGATTTCTTCGATTAAAACACTGGGGTGCTTTTGAAGTTAAGCAAGAAACAAAGCCGGACGACACCGATTTCAACAAAATACTGCAAACATCCTGTTATTAACTAAACCCAACCGTTACTGCTTCTTAAACATCTTGCTCCACGTCGGCAGCTCTTTCCGCTCTTCTCCCGTTGCAGTTATCTCCACAATGATCCAGCGACCCTGACGGTTTTCAAGCAGATACTGAACATCATAGAGATAGTCTTTCACTTCGTTTGACCGCGTACCGGTAAGAATATCCGCATAACCGAAATCCCAGCGCTCTTTTGTTACAACCCGGCACTTGCCCGGCGTAGCGCAATCTGTCTCAACAAAGTCCATCTTTTTCAATTCAGACACCATACGGCTCTTACCCTCACCGATAGCAGCCATGTGGTAATAGGCTTTTTCAGCAAGATCCGGAGTGGTAACTT
>CAIRND010000057.1 GCA_903879825.1 uncultured Geobacteraceae bacterium | reverse complement strand
CGTTGATAAGCTTTTTACCACGTTTCAGAGGCTGCATACGGAACTTGAGTTCCCCGGCGCTGGCATCGGACTGGCACTGGTGCAGCATATCATCCACCGGCACGGCGGCAGAGTCTGGGCTGAAGGTGCGGTGGAGCAGGGAGCGACGTTCTGGTTTACGCTGGGGTGAGGAAGCGAGAGTGGGTACGATAACAACGGTTGTGCTGGTTTACGGGAGTGGCTATGAACACGACACATGCAACTGACGAAGCGCCACATTCGGCACATCGGCTGTCTGGTGATTTACAGGAAATTGTACGATTTTACAGAGATCTACTGAACTCGCTCTCATCGTATATTGCCGTGCTGGACTCGAATGGGATAATTGTTGAGTCGAATAAATCATGGCGGAATTTTGCCTTCGATACCAGTGAGGAGACGGCAGTAAACAGCGATGTTGGCAAACAGTATCTGGATGTGTGCTGGGCCTGCATGTGCGGAGTAGACAAAGAATGGGCTGACGATGCAGCGCGCGGCATTCATACCGTTTTGGAGAAAGATTTGCGGGAATTTACTCTGGAATATCCTCTCCACTCACCGCTTGAACAGCGCTGGTTTGTATTGAGAGCGACACTGCTGAAGGAATCTTCAGACCATGCCGTTGTTGTGTCACATACGGACATCACTGATCGTAAACTGGCGGAAATTGAAATAAACTATGCCAGGGCATATGCCGAAAGCATAGTGGAAACTCTGCACGAACCCCTTGTGGTAATAATGAGTCCCGAAATGAAGGTGGTCAGCGCCAATGACTGTTTCTACGAAACTTTCAAAGTAACCCCCGAGGAAACTATCGGAAATTCCATCTATGATCTGGGGAATCGGCAGTGGGATATTCCCCGCCTGAAGGCACTGCTAGAGGATATTCTCCCCCATGATTCCGTGGTCAAAAACTATGAAGTACAGCATGATTTTGTGAATATCGGTCGCAGAACTTTTATGCTCAATGCCCGCCAATTTTTCACTAACAAGCCAGATTCACAAAAGATTCTCCTGGCGATGGATGATATTACCGTACGCAAACAGCGAGAGGCCGATGCGCTGCAGGAGAGTAAGGAGGATTTTCACCAATTGGTTGAAAATCTTTCTGCGGGGGTTGTGGTCCACAACTCTGATTCGGCGATAATATTTTCAAATCCGATGGCCGCTGCTCTTCTCGGCCTAAGTAACGATCAGATGCGGGGGAAAACGGCCATGGATCCTTCCTGGTGCTTTCTTCATGTCGATGGTACTACGGCGCCCCTTGAAGAATACCCGATTAATCGGGTGTTGTCGTCAGGGCAGCCGGTAACCAACCAAATACTGGGGATTAAACGTCCTGACCTGGCTGAACCGTTGTGGGTGCAATGCAATGCCTACCCATTTACCGGGCCGGATGGCGCTATTATCCATGTTGTCGTAACCTTTACCGATATCAGCGAACTAAAGCGGGCCGAGTTGGAGATTACTCGACTGAACAGCAAGCTGGAACAACGGGTGATCGAACGGACCGCCCAGCTTGAGAGGGCACGCAACGAAATGGAGTCATTTGCCTATTCCGTCTCCCACGATCTGCGAGCGCCTCTGCGCAGTATTGACGGTTTCAGTCTGGCTCTGCTGGAAGAATACGGAAATGCTCTGGAGGATGTGGGTAAAGATTATCTCCGCCGGGTACGCGCGGCTACACAGAGGATGGCACAGCTGATTGACGATATGTTGAAACTGTCGCGCATCACCAGAGCCGAGTTAATCTTTGAAAAGGTGAATCTCAGCCATCTGGCTGTCACCGTGTCAGAGGAGCTTCGCAGCGAAGAGCCGGAACGGAACGTGACCTTTGTTATCGCACCGGGTGTTACCGCGAAAGGAGACCCCCGGCTTCTCAAGGTCGTACTGGATAATCTGCTCGGCAATGCCTGGAAATTTACCAGTAATCATGCCGAAGCACGGATAGAGTTTGGCGTCACCACTGTCGGCGCGAAAACAACTTATTTTGTCCGTGATGACGGCGCCGGTTTCAATATGAAATATGCTGGCAAGCTGTTTACTACCTTTCAGAGGTTACATACGGAACAGGAGTTTGTGGGTACCGGCGTTGGTCTGGCACTGGTACAGCATGTTATTCAACGGCATGGCGGCAGAGTGTGGGCTGAAGGCGCTGTAGAGCAGGGTGCCACGTTTTGGTTCACTTTGGGGGGGGGGGGGGGGGTAAGGCTGTGAATACGGTAAATGTCTGGAGAAAATAGGAGGAGGACATCATGGAAAATAAGTGGATTTTGCTGGTGGAAGATAATGCTGACGATGAGGAATTGACCCGGCGTGCACTTAAAAAAAACAAGATATTGAATGAGCTGGTCGTGGCACGTGACGGAGCGGAGGCGCTTCATTATCTGCTTGGCAGTGATAATCACGATGGGCACACTGTCCGAAATTCTCCTGCCGTTATTCTGCTGGATCTGAAACTCCCCAAGATTGATGGCCTTGAAGTACTACGCCAACTGCGTGAAAACGAAAAAACCGCCTGTATTCCCGTAGTGATACTTACCTCATCCAAAGAAGAACAGGATATTGCCAATGCCTACAAGAGCGGTTGCAACAGCTATATCCGTAAACCGGTGGATTTTCTCCAGTTTAACGATGCAGTACAGAGTCTTGGGCTGTACTGGCTTATGCTGAACGAGGTGCCGGAATAAATATGAGGCAAATCCCCCTCGCTCCCCCTTTCATAAAGGGGGAGGTGTAACCACTTATTCCCCTATTTGAAAAGGGGGGATAAAGTCCCCCCCTTTAAGAAAGGGGGAGGTGTAACCACTTACTCCCCTATTTGAAAAGGGGGGTATAAAGTCCCCCCCTTTAAGAAAGGGGGGTTAGGGGGGATTTACCTCTGAATGTAAAAGGAGCCGCACAATGACCACAACACTTCGTTTGCTGATTGTTGAGGATTCCGAGGATGACGCTCTGTTGCTTGAACGGGAGCTGAAAAAAAACGGCTATGAGCTCGATTGCGAACGGGTTGATACTCCGGAAGAGATGCAGAGCGCCTTGGCAGCGAAGGTGTGGGATCTGGTGATTTCTGATTTTGTCATGCCCCGCTTCAGCGGCTTGGGCGCCCTGCAGATATTGAGAGAAAGTGCCATTGATATTCCCTTTATCGTCGTGTCTGGCAAGATTGGTGAAGAAACAGCTGTGGAGGCCATGAGGGCAGGAGCCCATGACTACATCCTGAAAGGAAACCTCGCACGGCTGGCACCGGCAGTTGAACGGGAAATGGTTGATGCCGAAGTCCGTCGGAAACGCCGACAGGCGGAAGATAATTTACGCAAGAGCGAAGTGCGTTATCAACTGGCAGAGGAAGAGCGTTACAAGATGGAGCTGCAATTCCAGCAGACGCAAAAAATGGAAAGTCTTGGCGTACTGGCTGGTGGCATCGCACACGATTTTAATAACATCCTTACCGTCATCTTAGGTCATTGCAGTATGGCTCGGGCACATGTTGACTCGAAACAGTCACTGGAGGCACATTTCCAGCAGATCGAAATTGCAGCCAACCGGGCAGCCAATCTCTGTCGGCAGATGCTCACCTATGCGGGAAAGAGCCCCATGATGCAGACGCGGGTCAATATGTGGCTGCTTATGGATGAAACAGTAAAGATGCTCAAATCGGCAATTAAAATGAATGTGACTATCGAAGCTGATATCAATAAGGATATATCGGATGTCATCGGTGATGCCACTCAGATTCAGCAGGTAGTTATGAACCTTATTATCAATGCCGCCGAAGCGATTGGTGATAGCAACGGTACAATTAAAGTGTCGCTTACGATGAAGACTGTACAGTCTGAGCGGGAAGAATTTGATTATATCGGCTCCGGTATTCTTCCCGGAGTCTATGCTTGTATGATGGTCTCCGACAACGGTTGCGGAATGGATGAAGTTACTAAAATGCGGATATTCGAACCTTTTTTTACGACGAAATTCACCGGTCGGGGTTTGGGCATGTCGGCCATACTGGGCATCGTAAAATCCCATTCCGGTGCGCTGCAAATTGAAAGTACGCCTGGTATCGGTACCACCTTCACGGTTTTATTTCCTCTGCCGATAGCGGTTGAAACGGCAAAAGTTGCGCAAGCGGGCGGATCGAATCTTTCTGATACACTTCACGGTAAAATCTTACTTGTGGACGACGAAGAGGCGCTTCGTACTGTCGGCTCGTCACTGCTGAATGCCATGGGTTTTACTGTTGTTACTGCAGCCAATGGCCGTGAAGCGATGAAGATATTTCGTCAACAGGGCAGCGGGATTGATGTGGTAATGCTGGATTTTATCATGACTGAAATGGATGGGCTGGAAGTGTATCGTGAGCTGCGCACCCTATCGGAAAAACTTCCGGTGATTATCTGCAGCGGCTACGGTGCCGAAGAAATCGCCGAGGTTATTAAAAATGATGGTTATGCCGGATTCATTCTTAAGCCGTACAAGCCGGGGGAGTTGCGGGATGTGTTGATGAAGCTGCGTGGAGGCGTGTGATGACCACTCCACTTCGTGTGCTGATTGTTGAGGATTCGGAAGATGATGCCTGGTTACTGCTGCGTGAACTGGCTCACAACGGTTATGATCTGGTGAGTGAGCGGGTAGACACTCCGGAGGCGATGCAAAGCGCGTTGGCAGCGAAACAATGGGATGTCATTATTTCTGACTTTGTTATGCCGCGTTTCAGCGGTCTTGAAGCGTTGCGGTTATTGAAGGAGAGCGGAGCTGATATCCCCTTTATTATCGTTTCGGGGAAAATTGGAGAAGAGACTGCGGTTGAAGCCATGAGAGCCGGGGCTCACGACTATTTTCTGAAGGGAAACTTTGCCCGCCTGGCGCCTGCTGTTGCGCGTGAGATGGCGGAGGCGGAGAACCGTCGCAAGCGCCGTCAGGCTGACAAAGAACTTGAACAGCTGCAAAAAAACCTGGAAGCGCGTGTGGTCGAGATGGTTGCCGACCTGCGCCGCAAAGACCAGACACTGATCCAACAGAGCCGCCTGGCAGCCATGGGCGAGATGATCGGCAACATTGCCCATCAGTGGCGCCAGCCGCTTAATAATATCGCCCTCATCATTCAAAATCTGTTGCTGCAATATCAATCCGGCATGCTCACCCCCGTGGAGATGGAGAACGACATTCATACGACGATGAATACTCTGCTGCAGATGTCACATACGATTGATGATTTTCGTAATTTTTTTCGTCTGGACAAGGAGAAGCAAAGGTTCTCTCTTTTACTGGCGGTACACAGTGCTTTGGCGCTGGTCTCAGCAACGCTTAAAAACCATAATATCGAAGTCACCGTTGAAGGTAATGACGAAGTAACCGCTATCGGCTATCAGAATGAATATGCTCAGGTGCTTTTAAATATTATTTCTAATTGCCATGATGCGGGGGTAGAACGCGCTATTTCACATCCTCGCATCTGTATCCGTATCGGCGAGGAAAACGGGCGTTCTGCACTGTCTGTCCACGACAATTGTGGCGGTATCCCTGATGATGTCATGCCCCGAATATTTGATCCCTATTTCACCACCAGGGGGCCGGAAAGGGGCACCGGAATCGGTTTGTATATGTCCAAAATGATTATCGAACAGAATATGGGTGGATTGCTGACGGCCTGCAACGTGGGAGATGGTGCGGAATTTCGGATTGAGCTGTGATTCACGTGTATGCCGGAGCGAATGTAACAAACAGCGCTATCGACAAAAATATTACCCAGCTTGAAATGTGTTTTAATATAAATAGTTATCCGCCTGCTATCCCGTTCATCCCTCATTCCGCATTACAAACTGCACCGTAACCACCTGCCATAAGTATCTTAACCTGCCGAAATAACTTAAATAATAAACATTCTATGCTTGGCATGGGATATGTAAAAGCACAGCCTAGAGACGTTACCTATTGCAGGTGAAATGGAGGGATGTATGGGGGTCAGAATGTCAGGCACAATCGCCCACCTGGAGGGAGACTGGACTTTGTCCGGGGTAGCGGAGAATATTGATTCTATGGTCCTTTCACTTAACCAGATGGAGTCGAAAGGGGAAAAAAAATTCCTTATCAATTGTGAAAAAATTGAAGATGCGGATACGAGCGGCCTGCAGCTTCTGAATGTGTGGGTGGAGTGTGCCAGGCTCCGGGGTATCGAACCGAAGTTGGTACATGTGACCGATGGTATGCTGCGAGCAATTAACGAGCTTGGTTTCTGTCATCTTTTTTCAGATGTCTACACTGACATGCCCTGTTAGCGTTTGTGTACCGAAACGACACGGCATTAAGGAGATTTTTGTATGAAATTTAACGATATCCAGGAATCAGCCAAGCAGAAAAAAAAAGAATACCGGATGAAAATCAGCAAAATAAAAGAAAAAACCCGGCAGCAGAATCAGGAAAAACAGGATAAAAAAAAGAACAGGGGCATGGGGGAGAAAGACTCTTATGAAGAACTCCACTGTTACGTATAGCGACCATCGCCACACGCGCGTCCGCCTGCAGTCAGAAAAGTTGTCTGCTCATTCCGGATCGGCGTCCGACCTGACGCATCAGGAAGATATGAAAATTCTTAGTGCTGCGGTTGAAAATCTGCTTGCCTGTACCGGCTTTAAAGGGCGTGCCAGGCGAAACTGCTCTGACTATCGCCTGGAACGCAATGACGTCTATCTGCCGAACTTGCCAGCCGCTTTCGAAGGTTATACGATCCTTCATCTTTCTGACCTGCACTCGGACGGACTAATTGATGAGGGTGAAGGCATCATGCGGATCGTTGAAACTGTGCCGAGCGATCTTGCCGTGTTGACCGGTGATTTCAGTTTTGAAGATAACGTCAATCATTTTGAACCTTGTCTTGAGGCGCTGGTGCCGATAGTCCGGTCCATATCTGCCCGGGATGGTATTTTCGGTATTCTGGGCAATCATGATCTGTTGGAGATGGTGCCGGCGCTCGAGCGGATGGGGGTTCAGATGCTGCTGAACGATGCTGCATACCTGAAGCGCGGCTCCGCAATAATTGTGCTTGCCGGTGTGGATGATCCACATTTCTATAAATGCCATGATCTGCAGAGGGCGCTTTCAGTCGCCACTCCCGAACAGTTTGTTATATTGCTGTCACACTCTCCTGAGATCGCAGAGGAGGCCTCAAGGAGCGGCGTTGATTTTTATCTGTGTGGACACACTCATGGTGGCCAAATTTGCCTGCCGGGAGGTGTGCCGGTCTTTGCAAATACGTCCTGTCAGCGCCGTTATCTTTCCGGAGGCTGGCACTGTGGCACCATGCAGGGGTACACAAGCAGGGGCACCGGATTTTCACTTGCGGCTGCCCGTTTATTCTGTCCGCCGGAAATTACTCTTCACACGCTTCACAGCGTCAGTATGCCATGTGAATTTTACACCACGGCAGAAGAAAATAAAGGCAGCTGGTACAGTAATTTCTCGGGTCATGCTGTATTTGCATAAGTCGGAGTGACACAGTTAAAAGAGAATGAATCAGGAAGAACGACCATCATAAAAAAGTTTCACGCAACGGCGCAACGACGCAACGTGTGAAATAAGGAGCTTAAGTCATTATTCAGGTTCACCCGATTGGTTAATCACAATTTCGTTATAAGTCTTTGTTTTTCGTTGCGTTCGTTGCGGCGTTGCGTGATCAAATGCCGTATTTAGGACTATAGGAACGGTCACATAGTTTACGACAGCCAACTCTCCCTCGCAGAACCCCCCGCTGATCAGTGCAATTACCCATTGGTGTGCCACATACTTCAAAACCAGATATCAGGCCTGTCGCTTCGGCCTGATTCGTCACCGCCTTGTCCCGTAAAAATCCATTGTAAAATTACACATCTGAAGCGTCGGTAAAATTTACAGTATTGATTTGTTTTGTGATCAATTAAACTTAAATAGTCTGTATAACAGTAAGTTACGTGTTTGGCACGGCACTTGCTGTAATAGATGTAACCGGCGCATGTACCAGAAAAGGAAGTTGTCAGAGCCACAATAGCGAACGTATCGAAAGGAGAACACAATGAAAAAAACAGCACTGTTATTGGGAATCATCATTTTTGTCATGGCAGGGGTAGCAGGTGCAACACCGTTTCAGTCAATCGCTCCCATCAGCGGTTCCGGGTACCATATTAATGGTGGTGGCTCGTATTCTTATGCATTTGATACCCCCCTCAGTTTTACCACCCCCTACGACACGCTAGTTTCCGCCAATCTGGTTCTAACTGGTACTCCCGATGATCGTTTCGGATCAGGCAGTGTTACTGTTGGAAATACGAACTTTGGGACACTCAATCCGATTGCCACAAACGGAGTGGTCAGGACGTATTCGTATGATTTAACTTCTCTTTTTACGACATGGACTGGTGGTAATGATAATCTGCCGTTACTGCTGCGTATCTCCGACTCCCACGGCAATAAAGATGGTTTCACATTGACCAGTGCCGCTGTATATATTGAGTATTCTGAACCGGTCATCCTAAACAAGACCCCTGATCAAGGATCCGCACCGGTTCCCGAGCCTGCAACGCTGTTACTTCTCGGTTCCGGTTTTGCCGGCCTAAGTTTCTGGGGTAAAAAACGTACTAAAGTATAATCTGGTGAGGATATGTATGAAACGTAATAAACCCCATCATGTTAAAATGATGGGGTTTATTACGTTTCAAAAATCGTGCTCGAGAATCTCCAGTCCAACCTCGGTGGGACTGACACGGGCTATCCGGCCTTTGTACCGGTAAAATGAAGTTTTCGGATCATTACTTAAAATAAAGCTGCAGACGTCTCCCGGGTTAATGACGCCCGGATTGAATCCGGGTACTTTTAAAAGTGCTCCCGAAATAGAAATATTCATTATTGCACCGCTGTATCGTGTATCTGCGTGATACAAAAGACATTTTTCAGCACAATCTATTCTCTGGTGCATTCTTTTTTCTGGCATAATATTTCCCTCCCTCCTCGGTTCACCATTCTGATTACACAACTAATTTCAACAGCAAATAGCACGCCATAATATAACTGTGCGGATTTGTGCTGTAATAGATTTAGCTGCATGTCGTTAACGACATGTTATGTAAAAAATGTCGACAGTCGCGTAGTTAAAATCGACAAAAATGACTCGTACAGAAACTGAATGATTGCCAGCAACCACGAAAAATATGACACGATGCAGTTATATTACAATCCCGGGAAATGCCGGTTTACTCGCTAGTTATCACTTCCAGCGGTATATAATTGCACCGGGGCTTAACACCTGTCGTCTGAGCAATATATGCGTAACACACTGTAAAATAAGAATACTAGTTGTGGCATGCATCGTGATTATGGATAACAGTGATATTCACGGTAACCATAAAAAGTTTCTTTAATTCGGGGAGGCTTGTATGGACATTTCAACACATTTGTATAACGAGGATGGCAGCGCCTGGGACACGTTTGTAGCATCTCATAAGGACAGTACTAATTATCATCAGTATGGTTGGCGGAAAGTTGTGGAAAAAAGTTTTGGACACAGCACCATGTACGTGGCTGCGACCAACCGCAGCAACGAAATTTGCGGCATCCTGCCATTTGTTCAGATGAAAAGCAGATTGTTCGGCAACGTTATTGTATCGCTTCCTTTTTTTAATTATGGCGGCATGCTGACTACAGAAGAGTCCGTCGCCTCTGTGTTGCTGAACGTGTCGCGAAAAATGCTCTTAGGAAATGGTGTGGATCATATTGAACTACGCCATCTCACGAAGTGCCCCGATGTTTCAGTGACAAAACAGCACAAGGTCACCATGATTTTACCTTTGGCTGATAATGAAGAAGAACAGTGGAAAGGTCTTGATAGCAAGGTGCGCAACCAGATTCGCACAGCGGAAAAAAGCGGGTTGCAGGCTGTTGTCGGGAGCATGGAGTTGTTGGACGGGTTCTATGAAGTGTTTTGCCGGAATATGCGCGATCTTGGGACGCCGGTATATGGTCGAAACTTTTTTCGCAATGTGCTGGAAGAATTTCCAGAGACTACCCGGATTCTCTCCGTGATGTATGGTGGCAGGACAGTGGCATCGGCGCTGTTGACCTGGTTTAAAGGCACTCTGGAAGTCCCCTGGGCCTCATCCAACAGAGATTTTAGCGCACTGTGTCCCAATAATCTTCTTTATTGGGAGGCGATCCGCTTCGCTATCAGCAGGGGAGTACAACTATTCGATTTTGGTCGGTCAACACCGGGTGAAGGGACATATAAATTTAAAAAACAATGGGGAGCCAGGCCGGTTCAGCTTTACTGGCAGTATCTGCTGCATGAGGGAGGTGCTATGCCTGACGTTAATCCGAAGAATCCCAAGTACCGTCTTGCGATTCAATTATGGCAGCGACTTCCATTGATGGTAACGAATTTGCTGGGGCCTCATGTTGTTCGCTGTATACCGTAGGGCTGAAATCGATAATTTAACCTAAACGGCATTTGAACCGCAAAGGCGCAAAGAACACGAAGAAAAACAGTATCTTGGTACAAAAAAAGTCTTACCCAAAAGGAGATCCTCCTTAGCCTTTTAAGTCTCTGATTTCTTTGCGTACTTAGCGTCTTTGCGGTAATGAACTACTTTTTCTAGATTTGAAACTATAAAGATACCAGGTATTTCTCGACAGCTTCCGGATCCATGTCGTTAATTACGCTGAAAACATGTTTTGTATCATTAGCTCTCAGCTCAATGCGGCATTCAGCACCAGGTTCGGCTTTGGTATAGCGCAGCATGATTCTGGCGCTTAGTGCAATGAGATCTTCATCCTGATTGCCGATTATAATGGTCACAGGGGTATTGCCATCCAGCCATGTCAGGGCCGCTTCTCCCGGTTGGCGCATACGTTCCAGTTGGTCGTTGTCAGCTTCACTGCGCCCCATTATCGCCTTGCTCTGTGGGCCGATACGGAAATGCCGGCCTGTTTTCAGCAAGCGGAAATCGCGCATGTGAATTTCTTCTGAGTGATCGAAAACATCACGGATTTTCGGGACAAAAGATAATTCGGTAAGCAGGCATCCACCAGCCGGGCAGGGATAGTTCTTCACATCAAGATCGTCAGCCATCTGCATCTGAACCTTGCGCGATCGCCCTTCAATAGCGAGTAATTTGTCCCGATCGACCCACCCCTCTTTTTCCGGAATAGTCGCTTCAAAATGTCGGGCGGACAGGGGACGCAGCAGCAGACCTTCCAAACCGCTTTCCCGCTCAATAACCCGCAGTGTATCGCGCCGCTGGCTCATTGGTCGTTGACCGAGCACTTCTCCGGTGAAGACAAAGTCAGCGCCGCTTTCAAGCATATATTCCTTCGCTTTTTTTAGCAGGTAGATCCTGCAGTCTACGCAGGGATTAACGCCTTTTCCGTAGCCGTGAACCGGGTTGCGGACAATTTCAAGATAGTCCTCACCCTTATGCATGACCTTGATCGGAATGTTATATTCCTCGGCTACTCGTACCGCTTCGGATTTGCAGCCGGAGTTTTTACCTGTGCAGGTACAAAAAGGTGAGGTGAAGTTAAGGGCTTCTACTTCGATACCAAGATCAAGCATCATCTTAACGGCGAGAGTTGAGTCGAGTCCTCCAGAGAGGAGGGCAATTGCTTTTCGTTTCATAAATCTCCTGGGGCTCCATGATGAGAACGCATACTCTCATCACAGGACCAAATTTTTGCAAGGCTACCATGTCGTGTAAGTGTATGTAAAGACGCAAGTCGAAATTATGACACTTGAACTCTGCAAAACTTCTGCTACTATCCACTGGTTATTAGCAGTCGTATGATGTCATTCAATTCAACGCCGTCCTGGTGGTATATGGGCACACCCTCTGAAAAATTCTTTTTGGGACGACAGCCAATTCTTGATCGCAATCAGGAAATTGTTGGTTTCGAGCTGCTGTTCCGTTCAGCCGATATTGATCATGCCGTTTTTGAAAGTTATTCCCACGCCTGCACCCATGTTATCACCCATGCGCTCTCTTCTTTTGGGATACATGAAGTTCTTGGTGGTAAGTTCGGCTTTATAAATGTGCCACTCGGGCTGTTGCTTTCAGAACTGCTTGAACTTCTTCCGGTTGACCAGACTGTCCTTGAATTGCTTGAGATGATTCAGCTTGATGATCAGGTTGTTGAACGCTGCCGCGAACTAAAAGAGCTGGGATTCCAGCTTGCACTTGATGATCATGAGTTTGATGCCGCAAACCCAGGAATCTATTCTGTCGTTGATATTATAAAAATAGATATTCTTTTAACCGGAATGGACGCATTGCCTGAAGTCGTCAGGCAGCTCCGTAAATATCCTGTCAAACTTTTGGCTGAAAAAGTGGAAACGGTGGAGCAGTTTCAGATCTGTTACGATTTGGGCTTCGATCTGTTTCAGGGCTATTTTTTTGCACGTCCGGTCGTGCTCAATCGCAGAAAGCTGGATGTGTCCGGGATGGCGTTGCTAAAACTGCTGCAGCAGTTGACGATGGATGCCACCATTGAAACCATCGAAATGACCTTTAAAGAGAATCCGGCCCTTTCCTATAATTTGCTTAAACTGGTTAATTCAGTTTCTCTCGGGATGCGTGAGAAAATAAAAACTCTCCGCCACGCAATTTTAATGCTGGGTATGGAACAACTGAGGCGCTGGACACAACTTTCAATGTTTGCCGGACACGATTCGCGGGGTATGAATCACCCACTGCTTGAGATGGCTGCAGTTCGTGGCCGTCTTATGGAAACAATGCTGAGGCAGTTAGCCAGCCGTTCTGCCAATGATGAACGGGCAGAAGCCGCCTTTATGGTGGGTATTTTATCTCTGCTGGATATCCTTTTTGAAACACCGATGGAGGAGATCATTGTCAATTTGAACCTTAATGATGATGTGAGCTCGGCGTTGCTACGGCGGGAAGGACAGCTGGGTACGATGTTGAAACTGGCTGAAAAGCTTGAGGTTACTGATTTTGACGCGGTAACGGTATTGCTGGAAGAGTGCGGGTTGTCTCTTGATCAACTGCTGGCTGCACAGCTTGAAGCCTTTAATTGGAGGAGTTCACTTGTCGGTGGGGAAGAACAATAGGATCTGCGTGAGTCTGCTCTGTTTCGTCTTCGTTGACTATGCAGCGTGCGACATCAGGGAACATCCTTCCCGAACGAATCTATTTTCATTACTCGGGTCTACAACCCAGTAGAGATGATCCCCGCCAAGCATGATTGCAACAGGTGTATTCAGGGAAAGAGCATATATTTGAGCTACTGAATAAAATGGAAATTTCGCGTACATGATATCCTCCCTGTAATCTGTATTCTATCGCATATTCTTCTTGTTTCGTTGCTGACTTTAGATCTAGCATAATCAATGCCAAAATATTTACTTAACTAAAACAGCTACTTATGCATTGGTGCCGAAATTTTGACTATTTATTTGGCGTAAATGGAGATAGAGTGTTCAAAAATTTGACAAATGAGTGTCTTGTACCGGCAACAAAACTATTAGCGCAGTACCTTAGCGGTGAATCCTTGGCAATTGTTCTTGAACACAGTAAGTATGTTGCTGATCTTGCTTTGGAAATTGCCAAGGGGCAGTCGGAGCCGGAGGATGACTGTTTGTTCATTGAACAAGCGGCGCTTCTGCATGATATCGGTGTGTGTCAGGTTTCTGCGCCCAGTCTTGGGCTGCATGGCGCTAACCCGTATATTATGCATGGTGTCCTCGGTCATGACATTCTGGAGGTGGAGGGGTATCCGCTTCATGCACTCGTATGTGAACGCCATACCGGAGTCGGTTTGACATGCGATGACATCATCCGCCACGGCCTTCCGCTTCCGCATCGGGATATGTGCCCACAGTCACGTGCCGAGCAGATAATATGTTTTGCAGATCTGTTTTATTCTAAGAAACCGGGCAGATTACACGAGTGCAAGACAGCTGCGCAGGTGCGGAAAAAACTGCTCCCTTTCGGTACTGATAAGGTGGCCGTTTTTGACAGCTGGCTTGAACTGTTTCAGTGGAGCGATATTACCTGCTGAATGCGGTTGCATTTTCTCAGTCCATGTTTTACATTGGCCTCCTTTTTTGCTTCTTATCACGACTACCCACCAGGCGGTTTCCCTTGCAGAAGAGCACGTTAAGCATTCAGGACCTTCGTTCGCGTATTGATAGTATTGATGATGGCATACTTGATATGTTGAACGAGCGGTCTCAGGTTGTCCTTGAAGTTGGCCGGCTGAAATCGGGTAATAACCTCGATTTTCATGTTCCGGGGCGTGAACGTCAAATTTATGAACGACTCCTGAATAAAAATCAGGGACCGTTCCCTAACGACGCCCTGAAAAGTATTTACCGGGAAATTATATCGGCCTGTCTGGCGCTTGAATCGCCGATGAAAGTCGCATTTTTGGGACCCAAGGCAACGTTCAGTCACCTTGCCACCATGCAGCAGTTCGGTCTTTCTGCGGAATTGATTCCCATGAAATCGATCCCGGCTGTTTTTGAAGAGGTCGAGAAGGGGAGGGCGCTCTATGGTGTCGTCCCGGTTGAAAATTCCACTGAGGGTGTCGTTTCACATACGCTCGACATGTTTGTGGAAAGTGGCCTGCAGATAACCGCCGAGATTATGCTTGAGGTTCATCATGATCTGCTCTCTCGT
>CAIRND010000056.1 GCA_903879825.1 uncultured Geobacteraceae bacterium | reverse complement strand
CAGCTTGTCGCTGTAACCCATTGTTTTTGTGGCGGAGAGGTAGGGATTCGAACCCTAGGTACGTTGCCGTACACCTGATTTCGAGTCAGGCACCATCGACCACTCGGACACCTCTCCGTACTCGGTAAACTCTATATTTAGCCGTCTTATTTCTGCTGGTTAGCTTTAGCAGTCTTTTTAAAAAAATATTGTTCTAAGTCTTTTATTCCCTTTGATTCGCACAATTTATCCAAAAAAAATAGTCGGCATAACCTAAGTCAAATAGTTACAATTCGTTAGGGTTGAGTCTTATAACCTATTCTGATCATAAATTCAATGCCGGTTTTCATAACGTGGATGTTACTCAAAATATTAGAACACGTGGCGACAATCAATAACATGGGAACAGTCGATTCTAAAATATGATGATTTCAAGGCCGTGTCTTTTGATAGATGTGAGTAAAAACATTGTCCGATCTGATACCAAGTGCCGATGTCATACTCAAAAAGCAGGGAGTATTTGAGCCAATAAACTCGCAATTATTTTAAACTGAAATATTTTTATGCAGAATACAAGCGGTTGCAACATCGAAACTACGCGCCGTTCTTGACTTTCCCGCCCACCTTTGGCAGTATGTCGGCCCATGAATAAACTAACCAGACAAATACATATCGGTTCGATAGCGATCGGTGGTGGTGCTCCCTGCTCTGTGCAGTCCATGTGCAGCACTGATACCCGTGATATACATTCAACAATCGCTCAGATCAATGGACTTGCAGAAGTCGGCTGTGAAATTGTTCGTTGTGCGGTTCCTGACCAGGAAGCAGCTCACGCTTTGGCAGAGATCAAGCGGGTCAGCCCCATTCCAGTGGTGGCCGACATTCATTTTGATTATAAACTGGCGCTACAGGTGCTTGAGGGTGGAATTGACGGATTGCGTCTTAATCCCGGCAATATCGGCGAAAAGTGGAAGGTTGCTGAAATTGTTGCATCTGCTGCCGAGCGCAAGGTTCCCATCCGGATTGGGGTCAATGCCGGTTCGCTTGAGAAGGAGCTGCTACTACGGTACGGACATCCTTCTGCCGAGGCTATGGTGGAATCTGCTTTGGGGCATATACGTATTCTTGAGGATTTAAATTATCAAGAGATAAAGATTTCACTCAAAGCATCTGATGTCATGAAAACAGTGGCTGCCTACCGACTTTTCTCCAAACAGACTGATTATCCTCTGCACATCGGCATCACTGAGGCGGGTACACTTTTTTCCGGCACCATAAAATCGTCAGTCGGTCTTGGTATTTTATTAGCGGACGGGATTGGTGATACGATGAGAGTATCGCTGACCGGTGAACCGAAAGATGAGGTCAGGGTAGGGTACGATATTCTTAAAGCGGTTGGATTACGCCAGCGTGGAGTGAATTTTGTGTCCTGTCCCACCTGTGGTCGCTGCCAGATTAATCTTATCCAAGTAGCTGAGGAGGTTGAAAAACGTCTCCAGGGAGTAGATAAACAGATTACAGTTGCTGTTATGGGGTGTGCAGTTAACGGTCCGGGAGAGGCACGTGAAGCGGATGTTGGTATTGCGGGGGGGAAAGGTGAAGGCCTCATTTTTCGCCACGGCGAAGTTATTCGTAAGGTGCCGGAAGACGAGCTGGCTGATGCTTTGATGGAAGAAATTGCTAAACTAGAGCTACTTTAATACGAAACTTTTTTTAAGCCAGAACGGCTTTTATGTAGAAATTAATTTATGGTATTGATGTACCATCCGGGGTTTTTTCATGTTGTATTCACGCTATTTTATACCGACTATCAAAGAAACTCCCTCTGACGCAGAAGTTATATCACACCAGTTGATGCTGAGAGCAGGGATGATCCGCAAGCTCGCTTCCGGAATCTATAATTATCTGCCGCTCGGACTGCGCTCGATTCGCAAATTTGAAAACATTGTCCGCGAAGAGATGAATAAAGCCGATGCAATTGAGATGCTCATGCCGAGTGTCCAACCTGCCGAGCTTTGGATTGAATCAGGTCGCTGGGCTTTTTATGGCAAAGAGTTGTTGCGCTTTAAAGACCGTAAAGACGCCGAGTTTTGTATGGGACCGACCCACGAAGAGGTTATTACCGACATGGTGCGGCGTGAGATAAAAAGTTATCGCCAAATGCCGATTAACTTTTATCAGATTCAGACCAAGTTTCGTGATGAGATTCGTCCACGTTTCGGCCTGATGCGTGGTCGAGAGTTCATCATGAAAGATGCCTATTCATTTGACGTAGACAGCAGTGCGGCAGATCTTTCCTACAATAAAATGTACGACGCGTACATGCGCATATTTGAACGCTGCGGTCTCAATTTTAGAGCGGTAGAAGCAGATACCGGCAGTATTGGCGGTTCCTCTTCGCATGAATTTATGGTGCTGGCGGATTCTGGCGAGGATGCAATTGTTTCCTGCGACGCGTGCCGGTACGCAGCAAATGTTGAAAAAGCGGAATCACGTTTAGTTACAACTGCGTGTGATGTCGTCTCTGGATCTTTACAAAAAGTTTCAACGCCAGAAATGAAAACTATTGCCGATGTTGCCTCTTTTCTGAACGTTACCGCGAATACAACAATAAAAACACTCGTGTATGCTTCTGATGACGGCGCTCTTGTTATGGCACTGCTGCGTGGAGATCACGAACTTAACGAGCTAAAACTGAAGAATCATCTGGGCTGGGACGAAATTCAGATGGCGACTGAGGAGCAAATTTTTGCCTGTACCGGTTCTCCTGTTGGCTTTCTGGGGCCTATTGGACTGAAGCAGGATATTCCGGTTATAGCTGATACGGTTGTTCAGGGTATGAAAAACGTTGTGTTAGGTGCTAATGAAAAAGATCAGCACTTTATCAACGCAGATTGTGGTCGTGACTATAATGTTTCCGAGTTTATTGATATTCGTACCGTTGAAGCCGGAGATGCCTGTCCGCGCTGTGATACGGGGAAACTCGAGATGTGGCGTGGTATAGAAGTCGGGCATGTATTTAAGCTGGGAACAAAGTATTCCAAGGCTCTTAATGCTACCTACCTTGATGCCAACGGCAGAGAACAGATTATTTTCATGGGCTGTTACGGCATTGGAATTGGTCGTACTGTGGCTGCGGCGATTGAGCAGAATCATGATGAAAACGGCATCATATTCCCTATTCCAATTGCTCCGTTTCAATGTTCGGTGGTCGCTGTCAACACCAAGGATTCCGCTGTAATGTCTGCTGCTGAGGGGCTTTACGCCGCACTCGAAGCACGCGGTGTTGAGGTGCTTTTTGATGATCGGGATGAGCGACCGGGAGTAAAGTTTAAAGATAACGATTTGATTGGTATTCCTCTCCGAATTGTTGTCGGCAGCAAAGGATTGGCCGAAGGAAAGGT
>CAIRND010000055.1 GCA_903879825.1 uncultured Geobacteraceae bacterium | reverse complement strand
CGCCAGTATGACTTCGAAGGTGCCAGTCTCGCAGAAGCCATCAGGCAGACGTTTGCGCAACGAGGAACAACACTCGTCCAGATGAAAGAAATCTTTTCCAGAGAGTTCATTGAGGAGAAGCAGGTGCAATGGAATGCCTTCAGAAAACGTATTGGTCTTGAATACCTGCCGGCCTCGTTTGCCGATGTGGTGCAGCAGGTGCAGGTATTTCTATCTCCAACTGTGGACGCACTCAGGGCAAAGCGATTTTTTCAGGACAATTGGATTGCTCCGGATTCATGGCGGAGTAGTCATGAAAAACCAGAGGTGGGAGCATAATCGTTGTTTATCAATAGTCCGTTTTTCTGTGTTCATTGCTGTGACGAAATTTCTTCTATTTCAATGTGAGCAATGCTTGGAAGATCTGGTTGCACGAAGCATGGGCAGCGAAAGGTTCAAAGCATAAAAAAAAGAACCGGGTGCTCGTTGAAAAATGAATGATTTATGAACAGCTGTTCATGACATTTCGATGCCTTGTCACTCAGAGTTATGATCGTTTGCATTTATTGGTTAAACAGTTTTGCCCATTTCATAGGCAATCCCCATTGCGTTGCTTTGCCTGATATCCCCGATGTTCCAGGCACCGGTACCGTAGATGATCCCTTTTTCACTGGGGTCGTCGAGGCATGAGGTGAATCCCCTGAACTCCTCGATCGTTCTCTGGAGTGCCTGTGAGCTGTTTACGGCGGCAGTGACGATGAAGTAGAAATCTTTGTCACTGATCTCGGTGTATCGGGCGCAGGTTCTGTCGATCAGGGTTTTCATCTGAGCGCACATGGTATAAAAATAAACCGGTGTCGCCATCACGATGACGTCGGCAGCGATCATCTTGTCGAGGATGCCCGCCATATCGTCTGTTTGCGGACAGGCTTTTTTCCTGTTGAAACAGGTACCGCATCCCGTGCAATACTTGATGATTTTGTCTTTCAGGCAAATCTTCTGAACATGATGTCCTGCTTCCAGCGCACCTGAAACGAACTGGTCGCAAAGCAGATCCGAGTTACCTCCTTTTCGTGGACTTGAAGAGAGCAGAAGTACCGACTTGCGGATGCTGTTCATGGGCATGAATTTTTTTTGTTTTGTTTATTCCGTCGCGAGTTCACCAAACCACCAGGAGGCTGTTACACCGCCATCCATCAGGAAATCGCTGCCGGTGATAAAGGTGCCATCAGGCCCCATAAGGAGGGCCGCCACATTTGCGACCTCATCCGGAGTTCCTGCCCGGCCGACCGGACAGAGATCGATCATGCGCCGATACCCTTCACCCCGCGGCCCGGTCAGCTCATCTTTGGCAAGCGGCGTCATGATGATGCCGGGACTGATCGTGTTAATTCGTGCGCCCCGTTTGCCCCAGCGTACAGCTTCCGCCATGACGCGCAGCGAATTTCCTCGCTTGGATATCTGATAGGCATGCAGCGTATCTTTGATCTTCTCCGGCTGCAGCATCGGCAGTTGCAGGAGTTTTTCAGCGGGCGTCGTCGCAAGAGCTTTGTTCTGTTCTGCAGTCAGGCATGGCAGCCGATGGTCGGATTGTGACGCAATCACGACACCAGAACCACCGGGGGCAATTACCTTGCCGAATTCCTCCAGCAGCAGGGCGGTACCGTAGAGATCGACCTTCAGGATCATTTCGATCGATGCCTGGCTTGGCGAAACGCCTGCGGCATGGACGAAGCCGACTATATTTCCAAGCACCGCAGATTTTTTAACGAGCGCTTCCACCGATTCACGCGATGAAACGTCTATCGTCTCAGCGTTGACATTAAAGCCGGCATTGCTGAGGTTTTGTGCCGCAGCGTCCGCATGTTCCTGTTTTAAGTCTGCAAGAACGACATGTTTTCCGGTGCTTACACGTCGTGCAATTGCCTGACCGATCGATCCGGGTCCGATGACGACAATGACTTCTTCCATAACTGTTTCTATTTAAATGGTTGTCTTACGATCGCTCATGGTAATGCCGGGGAGTTCAGACTGTTCGTGATGAAATCTATTTTCCAACGAGCTTCTGCAGGTGTTTTGGATATCGGTCACCCTGAATCGTGATCCGTGACAGGGCGTTTTCGATTTTCTGAAGATCGTTTTTTGTCAGTTCCAGCGATGTCCCTCCCAGGTTTTCCTCAAGCCTGCTGATTTTTGTGGTCCCCGGAATGGGCACGATCCACGGTTTTTGTGCGAGGAGCCATGCCAGGGCGACCTGTGCGGGTGTTGCCTTTTTCTCAGAGGAAATTTGCCTGACAATATCCACCAGCACGATATTGGCTTCGATATTTTCAGGGGTGAATCGCGGTACCATGCTGCGGAAATCATCTTTGCCGAATGTGGTGTCCTTGGTGATCTGTCCCGTGAGGTACCCTTTTCCCAAGGGACTGAAAGGCACAAAACCAATGCCGAGTTCTTCCAGTAATGGCAAGATCTCCTTTTCCGGTTCCCGCCAGAACAGGGAATATTCGCTCTGCAGGGCGCTGACCGGTTGGACGGCGTGGGCTTTCCGGATACTTGGGGCACCTGCCTCGGACAACCCGAAATGCCTGACCATTCCCTCGGTTATCAGTTCCTTTACGGTACCGGCGACATCTTCCATAGGCACATCGGGATCGACACGATGCTGGTAAAACAGATCGATGCAGTCGGTTCGCAGCCGTCTGAGCGAATCTTCGGCTACCTGCCTGATCCTCCCCCCGGGACGGCTGTCCAGGCCATCGCCAGGGCGACCGTTCCTGAATCCGAATTTCGTGGCGATCACGACCTTGTCGCGCATGGGTTCCAGCGCTTCTCCGACGATCTCTTCATTGCTGAAGGGACCATAAGCCTCTGCTGTATCGAAAAAGGTAACGCCTTTGTCAAACGCATGCCTGATGAGCTTGATGGCATCCTGCTTTGTAACTGCTGTGGTATCACCGAAATTCAAACCCATGCAACCGAAACCGAGAGCGGAGACTTCGAGACCGTTTTTTCCAAGTGTACGTTTCTGCATCGTTATTCTCTTTTGTGTTATTGAAACCGTGCGTTTCCTTTCGATTTATCAAAGTGCGTTCTGCAGGATGGTGGTGACAACATCGCGCTGGTAAATCTCGGCAATGCCGAACCACTTCGCGTTGCCGAGGACGTTCTCGATGGTTGCCGGCAAATCAGCCTCGGTAATTCCAAGTTGTGACAGGCGTGTAGGGGTGCCGATTTTGTCGAACCACCTTTCCAGCGCGGCGATACTTTGCGCGGGTGTATCTACTCCGAAAACGTAATGAGCAAAACGCTCAAATTGTTCCGGGTTGCGATCGTGATACCACTTCATCCAGGCGGGGATAATCACCGACAATCCGGCACCGTGCGGTACATCAAAGAGGGCCGACAGCGAGTGCTCGATCATGTGATTTGGATAACTGAAACCAGCAGTACCGGCGTAGATCAGGCCATTCAATGCTTGGGTGGAGGCCCAGGCGAACTCGGCACGGGCATCATAATCCATAGGGTTTTTCAACAGGGTCTCCGTCGTTTCAATCACGGTGTTGATAATGGCTTCTGCCATGCGTGAGTGAAATTTCGGCTGCACCGAGGCCGTGAAGTAACCTTCGATCGAGTGGGCAATGATGTCGGCGGCGGAATACACCAGATAATCTCGCGGTACCGTCTGCATCAGGACGGGGTTCACTATAGAAACCTTCGGGAAGGTATGCACCGAGCCGATCGAAAACTTCTCTCTGGTTTCTTCGTTGGTCACCACAGCACCGTTGTTCATTTCGCTGCCGGTGGCTGCCAGCGTCAGGATGGCAAAAACGGGCAGCGCCGCATTGATGCTTCCTTTTCCGCTGAACAAATCCCACACGTCACCCTGGTAGAGAGCACCTGCGGCAATCGCTTTGGCACTGTCCAGGACTGACCCGCCCCCCACGCTCAGAACAGCATTGACCTGATGTTCACGGGCCATTGTGATAGCTTCGCGGACCTTGGAGATAACTGGATTGCTGACAATTCCACTGCATTCGACAAATTGAACACCATGTTCATTCAGGCTATTTGTGACAATCGCAAACAGACCATCCCGCTTGATACGGTCGCTGCCATAACAAAACAGAATCTTTTTGACACCATATTCGGTCAGAACCTGACCAATCAGTTGCTCTTTTCCGGTACCAAACTCGATCCTGGTCGGGTTGAAAAAGGTGAAGTTATCCATATATGTTTCCTCGTTTGTATCAGTTAATCCTGATTTGAAGTTTTTTGCCGATTTGAGACAAGATACCTCCCTCTCATGCATGTTAATCTACACAGGAGAGAATAAATACTGATAGATTGATCCTGTTAAATTCTTGCCTGATTCTCTCTATGTTCTTGGAAAGTGTTGTATTTTAAAGCTTATGGCGATATTGCCGATGAAGCAGAAACAGTAAGGATAACCATGCAAGGAAGAGACGATATGGGGTTGTTTAAATTCGGCGGTATCAAGTCTGCGCAGGAGGTTTTGAGGAAGAAAATTGCCCGATTGACTGTGGAGGGATGCCTTCAAACGACAGCCATTCCTGAATTGTCATTGTATCGGAGGGAGGCTCCTTCCGAGCCCGCAAGCTATTTCCATGGGCCGAGCATTTGCCTGATCGCCCAAGGAGCCAAACAGGTTATTCTCGGGGATGAAGTCTATGGTTATGATGCCAATCATTTCCTGATAACCTCAGTTGGGATGCCGGTCATTGCACAGGTTATCGAAGCAAGCAAGGGGTGTCCATACCTCGGGCTGACATTACGTCTCGATTTCAAGGTGATGGCCCAAATGATCATGGACAATAATCTTCCGTTGCCTAAGGCTCCTTCATCTGGTCGTGGTATTGCTGTCAGCGAAGTTTCAACAACATTGATCGAAGCGTTCATGCGATTGATTGATCTGCTTGACGAACCAGCTGATATTTCGATTCTCTCTCCGCTTGTTCAACGGGAAATCTATTACCGTCTTCTTGTCGGGGATCAGGGATTGCGGCTCCGCCAGATTTTGGAGACAGGAAGTCAGAGTCACCAGATTGCTCGGGCGGTAGAGTGGCTGAAAGAAAACTTTACCAGGCCACTCCGGATTGACGATCTTGCCTCGTATACCAGCATGAGCACATCAAGTTTTCACCATCATTTTCGTGCGCTGACGGCGATGAGCCCCTTGCAGTTCCAGAAGTGTCTACGGCTTCAGGAAGCAAGGAGACTGATGCTTACCGATCATCTCGATGCCGCAACCGCATCTTTTCATGTGGGATATGAGAGTCCATCCCAGTTCAGTCGTGAATACCGCCGGCTTTTTGGTGCGCCACCTATGCGTGATCTCAGGAATTTCCATCAGATCGCTACAGGAAGAATTTGACCTCTCCAAAAAAACGGATTGACCTAACGTAGAGTTTTCGGGGAGGGCGTCATAGTTCTGGGGTCACGGGCTCAACGGTGAACGGATAAGACAAGGCGGGCAGAATCGGTTGTCAAAAGTCAAGAAAATCGTGGCTTTTCATGATTGATTCATGTGGTTGCTGCGCCCAAATCGGAACGGTTGAGCAGTTGATATTGTCTGCGGGATTTTTCGAATGCGTTGCAGGCCTTCATCTGGTCAATCACCCGATCCAGATCGGTGTAGTCGAACGCGGCGCTCCATTGCTGGATTTTCTGCATGGCGGAAATGAATGGTTCTGGTTTTCCTTGCCGTGTAAGCACGCGCAGGCAGTCCAGATATTCCTCTCTGAATAACGTTGGGACAATTACTCTGCATGCATTGACAACAGACAATTCTGCGTTCATGACGAGGCGTGCAAGTCGGCCATTTCCATCAATAAATGGATGTACTTCCGAGACGATGAACATTGCAAGCAACGCCCTCGCCATGCCGGGTTGAACCGATGGCAACAGCTTGCTTCCCTCAATCATTGTTCCGCGTACGTTT
>CAIRND010000054.1 GCA_903879825.1 uncultured Geobacteraceae bacterium | reverse complement strand
CGTATTGAGTACAATAAGTCCACTTTTCTCATGAGTCCCCTCCGGAAAAAAGTTAAATCATCATATAGATGAGGTCTGCCAGTCGCAGGCCTTTTTCATTTGAGGCGATATGCGACTAAAAGAGGAACAGATCCGCGGTCTGGCAGAGAAGGTCTACAATGATTTAGCGGCTGAGAAGCTGATTACTCCTCGTGGAGAGCGCGGTGCGGTTATTGCGGGGATTGTTCAGGCTATCTCCCAGAATTTTGCCGCCGAGCAGAAGCTTGAACGGGATGCGGAGAAGCTGCTTGATGAAACTATGGCGGCAATGGGGCGTGGCGCTGCCGAGATAGACCGCCGCCGTATGCTGAAAATGGTTAAGGATAAGCTGGCCAAGGAAAGAAATATAGTCCTGTGAGGTTTTGATATGTCGTTATCTGAAGACCGTATTTCAACAATGGCCCACGAAATAATGACCCGTATCTGGCGAGATGATCTTGCCGACGTCTCTGATGAAAGCCGCGCACTGCGGCAAACCAAGCAGTCTCTGGAAGCTTTTTTTGGCGCCGTGGATGAGATTGAAGCAGCGGTTATGGCCAAGTTGCGCAACAAAGCGCCCGGCAGCCGCGACTATGAAGTCCTCAAACAAAAATTTTATCACGACGAAATGGCCCGGAGAAAATTGTAGTTGCTTCGATCCACGCTCATCGCACAATCATCTTTAATTTATCCTCATCCTCCCCGGCCATGAGCAGCAGCTCGCGGCCTTTTTCACGAAAGGCAGATCGTATGTCAAATCGCTTCAAGCCGGTCCTGTTGGCCATAACCGGAATAATAGTATTGGCGGCTACCGCTCCTCCATCACGGGCAGATGAATATTTGAACCGGGCCGCTGTCCAGTTTCGCGATAAGGATTTTCAGGCTGCGTATACATCGGCCGGAAAATCATCTGATCAGGTATATCGGTCCATAATCCGCGGTATGGCTGCATTGCGCACTGATAAGTACGAAGAAGCGGCGACGCTTCTGGACGAAGCGGAGCACAAGCTGCCGTTGATAGCTGATTATGCCGCATTCTATCAGGCAGAGGCGCTTTTTAAGCTGAAAAAATATCCGGCTGCACGTGCCAAAGCGGCTGGCTTTCAGGCGTCATTCCCCTCATCCAGGCTGATTCGTCGCTCAGAAAAACTGTATGCTGATATTATCTATGAGTCCGGCGATTTCAAAGGTGCTCTCAAGTCGTATCAAACGTACATCGAAAAATATACTTCGGGCAGCGATGCCGTTGATGCCAGTTACCAGTCGGCACGCTGTCGGGAAGAAACGGCTGATGCGGCCGGGGCACTGCTTATCTATCGGAGTCTCTGGATCAACAGCCCGTCGTCACCCCTGGCTGCCAAGTCTCAGGAACGCCTGAAACAGCTTGAACATTCTGCTCTGAAAGCGTCACCGTACACCGCTGAAGAGCTAATTAAACGGGCCTCAATTCTTTATACGCAGAATGAGTTCAGCTCGTCATTGCTGACTCTGGAGATGATCCCCGCTGCGGCGCAGCCGCAAACGGTTAATGATCGCATTGATCTCCGTACCGGTATGGCCCACTATCGCCTGAGACAGTATAAACAAGCCGAAAAACAGTTTGCCAAGGCTGCGATAAGTCTTCTTCCTGGGGTTCGCTCAGAAGCCCGATTCTGGTTGGCTAAGTCACTTGATCGGCAGGATCTGAAAGATCGGGCGCTTGCCCTCTATCTGGAACTGGCGGGTGAAGGGAAAAAACAGGAATTGGCCGATGATGCCTTGATTGAAGCGGCGGGACTAAAGCGCAGCCTCGGGCAGTTTGCAGAGGCTGCCCGTTTGTTCGATCAGGCAGCCAAGCTATCGCCTGAAGCAAAAGTTGTCGCAAAATCGATGTGGGAGACCGGCTGGTGTCGCTATCTGGCGGGTGAATACGCAGGCTCTGCAGATATTTTCAAGGGGTTACTTACCGATGAACCCCAGCGCGAGAAGGTGTTGTACTGGTTGGGACGAACGCTGGAAAAAAATGGTGATAGTTCCGCCGCCCAGTATTATAAGACACTGCTGGACGAATTTCCGGCCGGTTTTTATGCCACCTGGTATCGTGAACAGAAGGGGATAAAGGATACGCGTGAGCCGCTGGGTAGCCGCGATGCTCTGCTGGAACTTCCCCAGTCATCCGGGTATGACAAGCCGCGTCTGCTGGCTTCACTCGGCATGCTTGAAGAGGCACGAATAGAGATGGCGGCTATCCGTAAGAAAAACGGTGAAAAAAAAGGTTTATTCCCTGCACTGGCACGGATATATCTTGAAATGCGCGACTATGGTTCGGCCATTTCCCTGTTTATGCAAAACCGTCCGGTGGCGTGGGAAAAAGCATCATTGCCGCTCTGGACAGCCGGTTATCCCCGCGCCTACTCGGAGCTGGTCAGTCAGAACGCCGCTCTCAACGGATTATCGGAAGGACTGGTCTTTGCCTTGATTCGTGCCGAAAGCGGCTTCTCTCCCGCTATCAAATCAGGTGCCGGCGCGATTGGATTGATGCAGATGATGCCTGCTACGGCCAAACAGACCGCCCGGGAAAAGGGTGATTTTAATCCTCAGCGCTTGATCGTACCCGAGTACAATATCCGTTTGGGCACGAAACACCTAAATGATCTGATGAAACAGTATGACGGGGATGTAGTCTACATGGCGGCAGCGTATAATGCCGGTTCTGGAGCGCTTGAACGCTGGAAAAAAAGCTTCAAGGGACTGAAAAAAGATGAATTTATCGAGAGTATCCCGTATCAGGAAACCCGTGATTATGTAAAAAAAGTATATGCGTCGGCGGCGACGTATCGACAGCTCTACGGCCTCAAATAATAACACCCCCGGTATCAATTAAAGTATTCGAAAGGTTTTACGCATGGCAGAGCAGACCCCCATGATGCGCCAATATCTGGAAATCAAGTCGGGCTATCCCGATGCGATCCTCTTTTTTCGCATGGGGGATTTTTATGAAATGTTCCTGGACGATGCCCTGCTGGCGTCTCGTCTGCTCGATATCACGCTGACATCCCGTAATAAGGGAAGTGGTGATGAGATCCCCTTCTGCGGTGTTCCCTACCATTCGGTTGCTCCCTATATTGCCACGTTAATAGCACTGGGGCACAAAGTCGCCATCTGTGAGCAGGTTGAAGATCCGAAGCAGGCCAAAGGTATTGTCCGGCGTGAAGTTGTCAGAGTTGTCACCCCCGGTCTGCTGATTGAGTCCGAAAGCCTTGTTCCGGACGAAAACAATTATCTGTTGGCACTTTGTGAGGCGACTGGCGGCAACTGGGGCTGTGCCTGGCTGGACGTGTCCACCGGTGAGTTTCGGGCGACAGAACTGGTTGGAGCGGCTGCCGTGCTGGCCGAAGCGGTTGGAGTCAACCCGCGTGAAATTCTTCTTTCTGACGCTCTCGACCGGGAAGCCCTGCCGGCTGATCTGCGCTCATTTTTGAGCGAAAAAATTGTTTCCCGCGCTCCCTCCTGGATCTTTGATCGCGATTATGCCACAACGTTGCTGTGCGGACATTTTGGGGCCGCATCGCCTGAGGCGCTCGGTCTTGATGGGGCACCGAACGCTCTATTGGCCGCCGCCGCCGCGCTCTATTATGTGCGTGAAAACCGTAAAGCCGCACTGCTGCATATCCGCGATATTATTGTCTCACGGCGCTGTCAACACCTGGCTCTTGATCCTGCCACCCGCCGCAATCTGGAGATCACCGCCAGTATGGCCGAGGGCAAGCGCACCGGTTCGCTTCTCGGTTGTCTCGATCGGACCGGAACCGCCATGGGAGCCCGACGGTTGAAACAGTGGCTCAGCTACCCCCTGATCGAACTTGAGCCAATCAGGCAGCGTCTGAATGCGGTAGAAGAGTTGCTGGAGTATCCCGAACTGCGTGATGAGCTGACCGCTCGTTTGAAAAACATCGCCGATCTGGAACGTCTGAACGGCCGCATCGGTATGGCCAGCGCCGGAGGACGCGATCTGCGTGCGCTGCACGATTCGCTGGTTCATCTCCCGCATCTGCTGGACCAGTTAACCGTTGTGCACAGTTCACTGCTAAAATCGTTGCGGGTCACGATTGACCCGCTGGATGACCTCTGTCAGCTGGTGTCGCGCGGTATTATTGAAGCTCCGCCGTTCTCCCTGCGAGAAGGGGGCATCATCGCACCCGGTTATAATGCTGAACTGGACGAACTTCGCGCCATCAGCAGTGAGGGGAAGGGTTTTATCGCCCGGATGGAGGCCCAGGAACGGGCCCGCACCGGTATATCAACGCTGAAAATCCGCTACAACCGGGTGTTCGGCTACTCCATCGAGGTGACAAAAAGTAATCTGGCCGCCGTCCCGAGCGATTATGTTCGTCGTCAAACCCTTGCCAATGCTGAACGCTACATTACCGATGAGTTGAAAAATTACGAGGAGAAGGTGCTGGGGGCAGAAGAACGAATCTGTACACTGGAATTCACCCTGTTTCAGGACATTCGAGAACTGGTTGCTGCTCAGGCCGAACGGATTTCCCGGACGGCCGACGGCCTGGCAAATCTTGATGTGCTGCTCTCACTGGCAACGGTGGCCGGTGAACGTAATTACTGCAAGCCGCTGGTCGATGAATCTGACGTCATAGATATCCGCGATGGCCGTCACCCGGTGATTGAGGGGATGAAACTTGGCGAGCGTTTTGTTCCGAACGATACCCTGCTGGATGCCGAGGCCAATCAGTTGCTGATGATTACCGGCCCGAACATGGCGGGAAAATCAACCTATATGCGTCAGGTAGCCCTGATCACCCTGATGGCTCAGGCCGGTAGCTTCGTCCCGGCCGGTACGGCCCGTATCGGTATTGCCGACCGTATTTTTACCCGCGTCGGTGCGGGTGATAATCTGGCTCGTGGCCAATCGACCTTTATGCTGGAAATGATGGAGGCGGCCGGAATTCTCCGTAACGCCACCCCCCGCAGTCTGATCATTATGGATGAAATCGGGCGTGGCACCTCGACCTTTGATGGTGTCTCCATCGCCTGGGCTGTGGCTGAGTACATTCACGATACCCCGACCTGCCGCAGTCGCACACTTTTCGCCACCCACTATCACGAGTTGACTGAACTGGCAACGACGCGTGAGCGGATTAAAAATTTCACCGTGGCGGTGCGTGAGTGGAACGATCAGGTGATTTTCCTCCGCACCATAATCCCCGGTGGCGCTTCTCACTCCTATGGCATACAGGTGGCCCGTCTGGCGGGAATGCCGTCCGATGTCATCGAACGGGCCAAGGAAATTCTCCGCAATCTTGAGAGCGGCGAGTACGAAGAGGGCGCGCCGCGTCTGGCCAAGAGCAGCAAAAAAACCGCACAGGAGCCGACAGCACAGTTTTCACTGTTTGAAACCAGTGAGGATCAACTGCGGAAGCGGCTGAAAAAGCTTAACATCGCCACCCTGACGCCGCTGGAAGCGCTTAACCTGCTTGACGAACTGAAGCGAATGGCGTGAAATAAGGCACGGTGATGATCGCTTCAATTGATTCTAACCCCTCCTGTCCTCCCCTTACTTAAGGGGAGGGACGCGAAGGAGTGGGTATGGTGGTATAAAAAATCTGTATTTGATTCTGACTTTGCCTTTAGCTCCCCCTCTTGAGATAAGAGGGGGTTGGGGGGCGTTATGATATGTATGAAAGAGGAGACCACCAATGGGTATTGAAATTTATGTAGGACACATCGCCGGCACCGTTACGGAAGATGAAGTACGAAAGCTGTTTTCTGTTGTCGGTTCGGTTGAGTCGGTTCATCTGGTAATCGATCCCGCTTCTGGTGAGGCGAGAGGGTGCGGTTACGTCAGGATGTCATCCGAAGAAGAGGCGCGGGAGGCGATAGATCTGTTAAATGGTGCCAAACTTGGTGATCGTCTGATTGTCGTGAAAAATGCTCCTCCGAAAACTTTTAAAAAAGCGGCGTCATCCGGTGGAGGCGAGGGACGAAGCGGAGTTACCAAGCCTTTGCACAAGGGACGAGTATGAATCGATACCTCTTTCTACTGACTTCTCTTCTGATCGCCACTCTGCTGCTGCCGTATCCGGCGCAGGCGGCTAAAAAGAAAAAGGACGTTTTCAGCGAACAGACCTCCGCCAGTACCCGCCCATCGGCGGTTCTCAGTGAGATGAAACACTGGTCAAACCCTGATTACACGCGCATTTCACTTGAACTTGATCGTGACGTCACCTGGGAGGCACATGAGCTTGCCAAAGGCGCTCCCGGTAAGCCGGGGCGGGTTTATATCGACCTGAAGCGGACCCGTCTCGGGAAAAATATCAAGGATATCACTATCGGCGACGGTTTGCTGAAAGGAGCCCGGGTTGGTCAGTATAAGGCGGAAGTGGTGAGAGTGGTCCTAGATACGGAACATATCAAAGATTATAAAATTTTCCCTCTTTCTGATCCGGCGCGTTTGGTTATCGACGTCCGTGGCGAACGTCCTACGGAAATATCACGCCTTGAGCCGGTGATCAGTGCGATGCCCGAACGGGTCACAATAGCAAAGTCAGAAGAACAAGAGAAAAAATCCCGCCCTGCCAAAAGGCCAGTCATCTCAAAAATCAGACGTATTGTCGTTGATCCAGGGCACGGCGGTCATGATCCGGGGGCGGTCGGTCCAAGCGGCATTCAGGAAAAGGATGTGGTTCTGGCGATCGGTCTCAGGTTGAGAGATCTGTTTAAGGAAGAATTGGGGCTGGATGTCGTTATGACTCGCTCGACCGATGTTTTTATTCCGCTGGAGGAACGAACCGCTATTGCCAATAAAGTGGGTGCCGATCTGTTCGTGTCGGTGCACGCCAATGCCGCGCCTAATCGTACCGCGGCCGGAATTGAAACCTATTATCTTAACCTGGCTAAAACCGATAAAGTGGCGCAATTGGCTGCCAAGGAGAACGGTACGTCACTTGAAAAGGTCAGTGTGCTGCAGGCGATTTTGTTCGATTTGATGGCAAACTATAAGCTGAACGATTCTGCACATCTGGCCGATGAAGTTCAAAAAGCTCTCCACAAAAAAATCCGTACTGTACATAATGACGTCAAAAATCTGGGCGTCAAGCAGGGACCTTTCTACGTTCTTGTAGGGGCATCCATGCCGAGTATTCTCGTCGAAACAGCCTTTCTCTCAAATGCCACAGAAGAATCCCGTCTTAAAGACCCCGCGTATCAAAGCAGTGCCGCCGAAGGTATTTATGAAGGTGTCCGAAATTATATTTCGAGTTTGAAGTGATGGAGAATGATCTCTGAAATGGTCAGTCGTGCGGATAATTCGCTGCTGCCTGATTGCGTCAGGTAGATTGAATTAACGGCTACCAGCAGCGTATTGAGTGTATCAAGATTCACCACACTTGAACCGGATACTGATTCCGCTTCGGAGAGGTTACGGGGGCAACAGTCGCTCTGCCGCTGACCATGTTCCGTATAGATGATCGGTAGTCCGTGAGTTCGGCAGATAATCGGGCGGGCGGCATACAGCAGACAGCGATGGTTGTGCAGAAGTGGGCAGTGTTCGGTATCGAACGGTTGAGAAACGTGCTGGCGAATTTTGTCAGCCTGCTGCGTCGGTAGGGTAGCAAGCTCTTTCCGCATGGCAGCCGCTTCAACAGGGAACACAGTAATTGGTATGCAGCAGGAACTGCAGCCAGCTGCGCAGGTAATCTGCCCGCCAAGATCCGCTGCTATTCCATGGCAGAGTGCATCGACGCGGGTGACCAGTTGGCTGTAGTTATCGAGTAAGTCCGGCATGGGAGCGAGGTGGGTAGAAATCAGTTGCCTTCACTCTGTGCCTTGAGGGCCTCCATCTGATAGTACGCTCTCAGGGCATCGGTTATTTCAGCGATGTCGCCGGTCATGATCGAATCAAGACGATAGAGCGTAAGACCAATACGGTGATCAGTCATCCGCCCCTGCGGGAAGTTGTAGGTACGGATACGCTCGCTGCGGTCACCTGAGCCAACCTGCTGTTTGCGGTCTGCTGCCAACTTTGAATCCTGAGCCTGCTGGATGGTATCAAGGATACGTGTTTTAAGAACCTTCATGGCTGTAGCGCGGTTCTTTATCTGACTCCGCTCTTCCTGGCACGCGACAACTGTGCCGGTTGGAAGATGCGTAATGCGTACAGCGGAGTCGGTCGTGTTGACGTGCTGACCACCGGCGCCGGAAGAACGGTAGACGTCTATCTTCAGGTCATCCGGGCGAATGTCAATATCGACATCTTCTGCTTCCGGCATAATGGCTACTGTGCAGGCGCTGGTATGGATGCGGCCTTGAGCTTCCGTCTCAGGGACCCGCTGGACGCGATGGGTGCCGGACTCGTACTTAAGCTTGGCAAAGACTCCCGTTCCTTCAACGGATGCGATAATTTCTTTAAAACCGCCCCGTTCTGATTCAGAGGACGATATTATTTCAACCTTCCAGCGATTGGTGTCAGCGTAGCGGGAATACATCCGGAAAAGGTCGCCGGCAAAGAGTGCTGATTCATCGCCGCCGGTGCCTGCCCTAATCTCCAAAATAACGCTCTTGTCGTCATTAGGGTCTTTGGGAAGCAGCAATAATCGAATTTCAGCGTCAAGACTAACCTTCTCAGCCTCCAACTCTTTCAGCTCATCTTCAGCCATTTCTTTCATATCAGGGTCTGCCAGAAGCTCACGGTTGTCTGCTATCTCGCCAAGTACCTTTCGATAGCGGCGATAGACCGCTACCAGATCACTCAAATCAGAATGCTCACGGGAGAGCTTGCGAAATTCCGGCTGGTTGGAAATTACCACCGGGCTGGACAGCAGTGCTTCCAGTTCCTGATAGCGTCGTTCCAGTTCTTCTATCTTGTCCATCATCATACGATATAATCCATCACCGGTTGGCGGTGCTTCTCAGATAATCTTGTTAAGCGGATATTCTATAATGCCCTCGGCGCCCAGTTTAATGAGCTCCGGTACCACTCTACGCACATCTTTTTCAGACAGGATGCTCTCAATCGAGAGCCAATCAGAATTATAGAGGTGTGACACCGTAGGGTTCTTAAGGCTGGGCAGTAATTGGGTTATCGCATCTACCGTGTCAGCAGGAGCATTCATTTTTAAGCCGACCATGCCCTCTGCCGCCAGCGATGACTTCAACAGGGTTGCAATCTGATTGATCTTGGCACGTTTCCATGGATCGGCCCACGCAGCTTTACTTGCCAGCAACACCGGTACGGACTCCATCAGTTCGCAGACGATGCGCAGTCCGTTTGCTTTTATGGTCGAGCCGGTTTCGGTGACTTCAACGATAGCGTCACAGAGACCATCGACAACTTTTGCCTCAGTAGCACCCCAGGAAAATTCAACATTAACCGGGATATCGCGCTCGGAAAAATAGCGTTTGGTAAAACCTACAAGTTCAGTGGAAATGGTAGCGCCGTGAAGATCTTCAGGTTTCTGTACCTTGGAATCACCGTTGACAACCAGTACCCAGCGGGCGGGTCGACGGGAAACTTTGGAATACACCATTTCGCAGACTTCGACCACATCAGAGTCGTTTTCACGCACCCAGTCACGACCGGCAATGCCGGCATCAATGGTTTCGCGCTCAACATAGCGGGCCATTTCCTGCGGGCGGATAAGTTTGCAGTTCATTTCAGTATCATCGACACCGGGGAAATAGCTGCGGGACGAGATACTGATCTGCCAGCCGGCCTTTTTAAAGAGACCGACTGTTGCGTCTTCGAGGCTTCCTTTGGGGATGCCGAAATTCAGAATGTTAGACATGATATTCCTCTTTCGCGTTATGCTTTTTTATAAACTTCATTCGGATCGAACAGCGGATTGGAATGTTCTACCCACGCACCGTTTTCCCATTTGACGTAAAAACAGCTCCGGTTGCCGGTGTGACAGGCGGCCACTCCGTTCTGCTTGACTTTGATAACAACCGTATCTGCGTCACAGTCTGTCAGGACTTCCATGACTTCCTGGGTATTGCCGGATTCTTCGCCCTTCATCCAGTACTTGTTACGAGTACGGCTGAAAAACCAGGTTTTACCGTCCTTTAAGGTTAAATCAAGGGTCTTTTTATCCATGAAAGCGACCATAAGAACTTCACCGTTCTGATAGTCCTGGATGATGGCCGGGATCAGTCCACCCATTTTGTCGAAATCTATCTGAATCACGCTTTACCTCCCTGCTTGAGCTGAAAATGAAAAACGCCCTGAAAATGTCAGGGCGTTTTAGTGAATGGTGGCGGTGCAGAGATTTGAACTCCGGACCTAGCGAATATGAGTCGCTTGCTTACTAACCACCTAATACTAAAGAACTAATACCCTACTAACTTATCTATGGAATGTTTCTTCTTTATAAAACTACCGCTAATTTGTGGACCTTTTTGTGGACCTTTTTTGCTAGTTTAAGGGCCTATATTTACAAGTAATTAGACCCAAAGTCAAGCTTCTAACATAGTTGCAGCATGTACCAGTTTATCAGGATTCAAGTGAGCATATCGTTCTGTTACCTGTATTGTGCTATGTCCCAACCATTCCTTCACAGTATAGAGGTCAATACCCTTATCAATTAATCTGGTAGCTGTAGTGTGTCTCAGAGCATGTAGTACAAATTCTGTATCATCCATTAAACCCATTATCTTACGTGACCAGTCCCATCCATTCCCTGCTTGATGTATGTCAATTGAGAATGGTTTGCTTGCTCCATCACATTTCCTGTTCTTCAATATAGTCCTTACCCTCTCGGTCATAGGTATGCTCCTTGGCCTATCACCCTTGTTGATCCAGATAGTTATGAGATTAGTTTCAAAATTGATATCCTCATAGCGGAGATCCAGTACTTCAGATAACCTACAACCAGAATCAACCAATACCTCTACTAAATCAGCAACTTCAGGAAAATAGTATCTTCTGCTATTATGTTCAGTGTTACGCAACATATTGACTATAGTGGATTCTTCTACTCTGGATATCACACGTATCCTGCCTTTGTTCTCTTTTTTCAGTTTTATATGTTCCCATGGTTGACGATGGTGGCGTAGTAGTGTTTTTATGGTGGCAAGATATCTGTTAACAGTGGCTCCCTTTATACCGGAACCCTCCAACTTGCTGATTAATCCCTTAATTACACCATCATCTATTTTGCTAATGGGTATGTCACCTATGATATCCATCAACCTTTCAGCTATACGTTGTGATTTATTGCCGTCCTTGTTGTCCTTCCAGCGTTCATCATATGTTTTTTGGATTGCAGTACTGAGTAACATCCTTGCAGCTTTTTCTCTTGGTGATAGTGCGCCATCTACCATCATACGTTTCTTCTCTACAGCCTCAATTAGCTTAGCTTCCTTCTTGGTGAACTTGCCGGTGCTCCTGGTGACACGTACTCCATCTACTGTAAAGTTCATATAGAATACAGCCTTATATCCTCGTTTATATACAGACATGGTTATTCTCCTTTTGATTTCGGGCACAAAAAAAGAGGCAATTAGCCCCTGTTGTCCTGATAGTTTGCTTTTTATTGGTGATATTTACTTTTGCTTGATGGGTGGTATAGTTGGTGTAGGCAGGGGGCTTTTATAGGTAAGTCATGTACTTAATGTGTGCATCCAGACCGTAGTAAATTCGTTAGATTATAGATAGATACGCATGCAAACTCATAACAGGAGGTTATTATTTCATTATCTAAAAGCTGGTATACAATAGACGAAGCGGCATCCAAGTACGGTGTCTCTGCTAAACAGATTCTTCATTGGATAGAGTTGGGTTTGGTACGCACTGAAGGAGATCATGGTAAGATTACTGTGATTAATGGTGATGATGTTGAGCTTGAACTACGACTCATTCCATCCGTATGAGAACTCAGATATCCCGTTAAATTGACTATATTCACTTATCTCACTTGCGACAATCGCTATTTATTGGAGTTGTTCATGGAACTCTTAGTATTGATGGGTCTTGTCGCGATTATATATTGCGGATATGAAACGTTGAGTGAATCAATATCACCCATAAGGATGTGTTCAAAAAACTTACGCAGCTCTTCCCATGTTATCTCTGCAACTATGAAAAGATTGATGCATGACTTTTTAAAGCATTTGCACCATCCCCACTACAGACCGACTTCTACCTATTGTGTCCATACTCACCGGATGCATGTTAGTCACGCCAAGCATCCACACTAAAACAGATAGAAATATAGTTACCCTCT
>CAIRND010000053.1 GCA_903879825.1 uncultured Geobacteraceae bacterium | reverse complement strand
TGCGTTGTCAAGGATGAGAAGGTTGTTGAGGCGGTCAAGCGTCAAAAAGCCGTCACAGAACTGTTTCCGGATTCTGAAGCGGCTCAATGTTTCCATACACTTGCCAAACGGGTTATTGAAAACAAACGGCAAGGGCGGATTAAGGGAAATATTCAGTTTTTCTTCCGAAGAATGCTTGATAGTGCGGGAGGTAACTAAAACAATGACGGTATGTGACGGCCCAGGTTCAGGAGAATGTCAGCCTGCTGATCGCGAGCAACTGATCATTGGACATATTCCTTTGGTGCGTTATCTGGTTGGCAGAATGTCTACCAAACTTCCTCAACATCTTGATCTTCAGGATCTGATGAGTTCAGCTATGATTGGCCTGATAAATGCAGCTGATCGGTATGACCCCTCACGGGGTGTCCTCTTTAAAACCTTTGCTGAACAGCATATTCGGGGATCAATTCTGGATGAACTTCGCTCATACGACGTGCTTAGCCGTTCAATGCGGGACAAGTATAAACGGTTGGAGCGAGAGCTACACAAACTTGAAAACCTGTTAGGCCGCCATCCGACGAGTGAAGAGGTGGCTGAAGCTCTGGAAATAAGCCTTGACGATTATTATGAATTTCTTGATGACGTACATGTATTCACTTTTATCAGCCTGGATGACAGTTGGGAGGGCGAAGATGGTAGCCCGCTCTGTCTGGCAGATGTTCTGTGTGAAGTAGAAGCAAAAAACCCACAGCAGCAGGTGATGACATTACAACTGGCCGAGGCGCTTGGACAGGCTATTGATACATTGCCGGAAAAAGAACGACTGGCTGTAACACTCTATTATAATGAAGATTTCAATCTCAAAGAGATCGGTGAGACACTCGGTCTGACCGAGTCCAGGATTTCACAAATTATCAGTCAGGCTATGGTGAGGTTGCGCTCTCGTCTCAGATTGCACCGGAACTAGGAAAGAAGGGAAATAGATATGAACAGCGGAATGTACTCAGCAGTTTCGGGCAGTCTGGCCTCCATGCAACGGATGGATATGATCAGCAATAATCTGGCAAACATCAATACGCCCGGTTATAAAAAAGATAAAATGTCCTTCGAAGGTTTACTTGCCGGAGCATCCAACCCACCTGCCGTTCCACAAGGTACGACCGCAGACCCCATTATGCAGAAAGCTAATGTTTATATTGACTATGCCAGTGGTACGACCAGTCAAAGCGGAAATCCACTGGATCTGGCACTTGATGGCGATGGTTTCTTCGCCGTTACCACTCCGGAAGGAACTGCGTACACTCGCCAGGGCAACTTCCGCACATCTGCTGATGGCACACTGGTGACAGTGGATGGTTACCCACTGCAGGGAGCAGGTGGGGCGGCAATCCGCATTCAGGGAAGCCGGGTTGAAATCGATACCAAAGGGAGCGTCATGGTTGATGGCAATCAGGCGGGCGTGCTTTCAATCGTAGACTTTGAAAAGCCATATGCACTGACAAAGAGTGGCAGCGCGCTGTTCCTCCCGGTGGACCCGCAGGCAGTTCCTCAGATTGGCAAAGCCCAGGTGCAGCAGGGACATATTGAAGGATCGAACGTTGAAAGTATTTCAGAGATGGTACAGTTGATTGAGACGAACCGGTATTTTGAGGCGTGCTCAAAAGTTATAAAAGGATTCGACGATATTGCGGCCAAAGCCGCCAACGAAATTGGCAAAGTTTAAAAATTATACCTCTGCAACACAAGGAGTTACACCATGATCCGTTCACTCTGGACCGCCGCATCCGGCATGCAGGGACAACAAAAGAGCATTGACGTTGTTGCCAACAACTTGGCGAACGTAAATACAACTGGTTTTAAGCGTAGTCGGGCCGATTTTCAGGATCTCATCTACCAAAACCTGAAAACGACCGGATCGCCCGCCACCAATGCCACTCAAGTCCCTACCGGAATACAGATAGGTTTGGGAAGCCGTCTGGCCGCAGTGACTAAAATTTTTACGGCGGGAGATTTTACCCAGACCGGTAATGAACTGGACATCGCCATTGAAGGGGGCGGTTTTTTCCCCATAACGATGCCGGATGGTACGGTCGGTTATTCCAAGGCTGGCGCTTTTAAACGTGACAGCACCGGGCAGATTGTAACTCCTGATGGTAATCCACTTTCTCCTTCGATCACCATACCCAACACTGCCACTAAGATTAACATTGGCAGTGATGGAACTGTTTCGGTTCAGGTTGCCGGCCAGTCAGCCACGACTACGGTCGGAAACATCCAGTTGGCTTCTTTTTCTAATCCGTCCGGACTTTCCAGCCAGGGTAAAAATATTTTCATGCCGACAGATGCTTCCGGAACCGCAACAACCGGTACGCCAGGTCAAAATGGTACCGGTACGCTTGCTCAGGGACTTCTGGAGATGAGTAACGTCAATGTTGCAGAGGAAATGGTCAACATGATCGTCGGACAGCGAGCATACGAGATCAACTCAAAAGCGGTTACCGCTTCTGATGAGATGCTGCAGACGGCCAATAACCTGAAACGATAGCACCGGATCTGACACCTGATGAAATATTTGCTTTACATTGTGCTGCTGACCTTTACGATCCTCACCCCTCTTCAGTCTTTTTCTGCAACTGATCGGGAACAGGATATTCGTGATGTTGTCTCTGCATTTGTTGCAACGCGCACCGCAGGTATGGGATGGGACGTCACTATCCGCCGCCTTACCATATCCAATTCATTGAAGCTGCCTGAAGGTGACATAGACTATGAGGTTGTGGCCCCACAGCAGTGGGGAGGATGGGGAAATATAGGTGTTACGGTCCTGGCCCGTATTAAAGACAGAGTCGTGCGGAATATTACCGTGAATATAGATGTAGAAGCGTTGGCTGACACGGTAGTTGCCCTGCGTCAGATAGAGTACGGTGCCAGTATAATGGCTACTGATCTGACAGTTCAGAAACGGGAAATAACATATAACTCTCATCTTGCGGCCCGGAAGATTGACGAAATAGTCGGTAAAAAAGCCCGCACCACTCTTAGGGCCAATCAACCGATTCGAGCAGACCAAACAGAAAAAATACCGCTGATAAAAAGCGGCCAAATGGTGACAATAATTGCAGAAAACGGGGTGCTAAAAATTTCAGTGACCGGAAAGGCTAACAGTTCAGGGGCAGAGGGAGAGATCATCAGAGTTCAGAACCTTACCTCACTTAAGGAAATACCGGCCAAGGTTATCGATGCATCCACTGTACAGGTGGCTTTTTGAAGCCACCCAGGTTGAGGAAAAATCCAATGAACTACGCACTATTACTGCTTCTGATGCTGCTTCAGGTCGGATGTGCTGTTGAGAAAACCGAGATAAAAACAGCCGGCTTCGAAGACCCGACGCCACGGCCTGCCCCAAACTATTCGGGCGGTTCTATTTGGCAATCAAACTATGGCGGCTTGACTGACGATTTGAAGGCTCGTCGTCGCGGTGATATTGTTACAATTGTAATCTCTGAAACTGCGAGCGCTTCCAAGGAGGCTAAAACCGGTACGTCACGGGACAGCGCCATTGGTGCCGGAATACCAAATTTGATGGGCTTGGAAAAGCTGGGGATGATGAAAAGTAATTTCAGTGATCTTGCAAATATTCTTAAGGCAAATGCAAGTTCAACGTTCCAGGGGTCAGGTTCCACCTCACGACAGGAAAATCTAAATGCGACTATCACCGCTCGGGTCATAGAAGTTCTGCCAAATGGCAACTTGTTGATTGAAGGGCGCCGAAATATTAAAGTAAACGAGGAAGATCAGATAATTGTTCTGGAAGGTGCGGTGCGATCACGTGATATTTCGCCTGATAATACGGTGAATTCCATCTATGTTGCTGATGCACGTATCAGCTATTCCGGGCGTGGCATTATCTCTGATCGGCAAAGTCCGGGCTGGCTGATGAACTTCCTGGACAAAATATGGCCGTTCTAACCATTTCCCGCACAGCATTACTACTTGGTACTACTATGAAAACGATTCTATCAACTATTCTTTTTTCGCTCATCATTCTGGTGACAGTTAACGCACACGCGATCCGCATCAAGGACCTGGCTTCGTTTGAAGGGGTGCGGGATAACCAGTTGATGGGCTATGGACTGGTTGTTGGGTTAAACGGTACTGGAGACAGTGACCAAACTAAAATCCAAACTCAATCAGTTGTCAACATGCTGGAGCGGATGGGAATAACAACCACCGTAAATGATATCAAAATTAAAAACGTCGCCGCTGTCATGGTGACGGCGACTCTGCCTCCATTTGCCAAACAGGGTAACCGCCTCGATGTTCTTGTCTCATCCATAGGGGATGCCAAGAGTATTGCCGGCGGTACCTTGATTATGGCACCGCTCAAAGGAGCTGATAACCAGATTTATGCCGTTGCCCAGGGATCGATCCTGACTAACTCGTTTGCTTTCGGTGGCCAGGGCGCTACGGCCCAAAAAAATCATCCAACTGCAGGGCGAGTGCCAAATGGTGCGCTGGTGGAGCGGGAGCTTCCCAATACTCTTACCGGAAAGTCAATTTTAAACCTCAACCTGAGCGTTGCTGACTTCACCACCGCTTCGCGCATTGTCATTGCAATAAATGACAAGTTCAAGAGTGCAGTTGCCGCCAGCAGTGACCCCGGTTCGGTAACATTGGCGATCCCGGAGGCATATAAAAACCGTGCAGTTGAGTTTGTTGCCTCTTTGGAACTGCTCGAGATTAAACCGGATCTGGTGGCCCGGGTTGTTCTCAATGAACGTACCGGTACAATTGTCATGGGTGAAAACGTACGGATTTCCACCGTAGCGGTCACCCACGGCAGTCTGACTCTGGTTATCAAAGAAACTCCTCAGGTGTCGCAACCTTCACCGCTTAGCAAAACTGGCGAAACCAAAGTCGTGCCACGAACCGATTTAAAAGTTGAAGAGGACAATCGGCGACTGATGGTATTACAGGAGGGTGCCAGTATTGGCGACGTGGTACGGGCACTCAATCTGCTGGGGGTAACTCCACGCGATTTGATCAGTATTCTTCAGGCGGTCAAGTCTGCGGGTGCGCTGCAGGCGGACCTCTCAATTATTTAATCCTAAACAGTCGGCCCGGTCTTGACGATAAGAACATTATGGATATTAAAATACCAACAGCAGTACCGGATTTATCTGAAAGCGTTGCTGATAAAGCGCGGTCGATTCAGCGTGCCTCATCCAACAGTGGTGGGGCTGGGTTAACTGATAAACAGCGCCAGCAGGCTAAAAAAGTATCTCAGGATTTTGAAGCACTGTTCGTAGGTATGATGATGAAGTCGATGAGGGCTACCGTAGCAAAAGATACGTTGACCGGCGGCGGTCACGGAGATGAAGTCTATCGGTCAATGCTGGATCAGGAATACGCTAATGCTTCGGTGAAACGGGGCGGCGGGTTGGGCATTGCCAAGATAATAGAAAAAGATATTATCCGGCAGGAGAGCAAAAAAAATGTACGGACGATTGATACGAAGGAATAACGGGTGAATTTTAATGGCGCATATTAGGCAGGTATACGATACGCTGCATAAAATCGATGCTGCCCTTGTCCAGTTGCGAGCCTTGGTGCTGCAGGAACGACAGGACATTGTCGGTCTCAATCTTGCCGCGCTTGCCGAACGGCGGGTCGAGATCGAAACGCTGCTCGTACGCATTGGAGAACTCAACACCCGGGTTACCGGACAGATAAAAACAGCGTGTGACGATTCTGGATTAACGGGTGAAAGAACACTTTCTCAGCTAATAAAAGCTGTGCCGAAACCTGATCGGGATATGTACGCAAATCTTCAGAAAACGGTGCGGGCAGGTTCTGTAGCTGCCGAAAACGAATTGATCGTTAACAAAGCCCTGTTGAAAGATTCGTTGGAATTTACGGCTTATTCATTGCAAATGTTTACCGGCATACTGAGAACAAGCAGCAGTTCTACATATGGCTACCAGGGGCGTTTTGTTGAATCGACAGATCAGCCCCGAATTATCTGCAAGGAGATTTGAGTGAGCATAACGTCGATTTTTAATTCTGCCAGTTCCAGCCTTGCCGCGCAGCGGATAGCTCTAGATGTGACGAGCGAAAATGTTGCGAACGTAAATACC
>CAIRND010000052.1 GCA_903879825.1 uncultured Geobacteraceae bacterium | reverse complement strand
TAAATCTACCGGCTTGTTTTCCAGGTTAATGGGCAAGCTCGGCTATCAGAAAAACGTCCGCAACGAATCAGTTTTCAAAGGCGCCCAGGGTGGCAGCTTTTGGGACTGGGTCGTTGCTCCCACTACCATAGATTATCAGATCCGCACCAACATCTACCGCCTGCGCACCCGCGCTCGCGAGCTGGCCCTCAATAACCCCATCGTCCGGCAGTACCTGGCGCTGCTTGCCCAGAACGTCATCGGACCCCGCGGTATGACCCTGCAGGCCCAGGTAAAAAACAACGACGGCAAACTCAACAAGGCCATCAACGACAAGATCGAGGCAGGCTGGTCCGAGTTCTGGGCCTCCCCTTTTGTGGACGGCAAGATGTCCGGCGTTTCGGGCGAGCAGATCCTGCTCAAGTCCGTAGCGCGTGACGGCGAGATCTTCGTCCGTGGTTGCATCGGTCGCCAGTTTAACCGTTTCGGTTTTGCCCTGCAGATCATCGACCCCGACCTGGTCGACCATACCTACAACCGCCCGCGCGGTGATGGCCAGAACGAGATCCGCCTCGGCATCGAAGTGGACGAGTGGCAGCGGGCCGTCGGCGTCTGGATCTGGAACAGCTACCCGCAGGACATCAACAGCGGAGTGCCCCATCAGCGCACCTTCGTCCCGGCTGCAGAGATCTGGCACATATTCGATCCGGAGCGCGCCAACCAGAGCCGCGGCATCACCTGGCTCAACTCGGTCATGACCTCCCTGAAACACCTTGACGGATTCATGGAGGCCGAGCTGGTCGCCGCCCGTACCGCCGCCTGCGCGTTCCCGGTGTTCGAACACAGCGACGTCACCCAGGGTGTGGACGAAAACTCCAAGGACTACAACATCGAGCTTAATCCCGGCAGCGGGTTTGCTCTCCCTGCAGGCCTCAAGCTGGCCGAATGGAACCCCAACCACCCCAACATCGCCGTCGGAGAATTCACCAAGGCCTGTCTGCGCTTTTTCTCATCCGGCATGAACGTCAGCTACAACGCCCTCGCCAACGACCTGGAAGGCGTCAACTACTCATCCATACGCTCCGGCCTGCTGGTCGAGCGTGACCGCTGGCGGGTATTGCAGGAATGGTGGGTTGCCGCATTCCGGCAGCCGATCTTCGAGGCCTGGCTCAAGTGGTCCCTGATCTCCGGCGCCCTGGTGTTGGACAGCCGAGACCCGGCCAAGTTCAAGTCAGTCAAGTGGACCGCCCGCGGCTGGACCTGGGTGGATCCGCTTAAGGATGTGAACGCCGCCGTGATCGCCATCGAGAACGGCCTTGGTTCCCGCACTTCATCGCTTGCCGAACAGGGCGAGGACTTCGAGGAGATCTGCAGCGAACTGGTAAATGAAAAATTGATTGCCGAAGCTGCAGGACTTGATTTCAGTGGAGCGGCCGTCACTGCCAAGGACGTGGTCAAACAGGCCGAAGCCGACGAGCAGACAACCGACGAGCAGGCGCCCGGAACTGACAAGAAGGCCAAGAACCGCCTGCGCCTGGTGGCGCTCGATGCCCTACTGAACGATGAGGATATCGACTCCGAGCGGGCACGCAAGATCATCAACCTGTATCGGAGGGACCAAGAATGAAAGGCGACCCGCGCATCATAACCGCGCTCAATGCCCGGCTGGTGGAAGAATTCACCGCCATCAACCAATACAGCGCCAACGAGGCCCTGTTGCGCAACTGGCAGTACGGAAAACTTGCCGACTATCTGGCCGAGCGCCGGGCCGACGAGCAGAAACACTACACCATGCTGCTGGACCAGATCCTGTTCCTCGAGGGGACTCCGGTCGCCGGTATGCTCAATCCGGTGCAGCCTGGCAAAACCGTCCCGGAGATGCTGGCCTTCGATCACACCAGCGAGCAGAACGCCATCCGTGGTTACAACGCCACCATCGCTCTCTGCTGCGAGGTGGGTGACGAAATAACCGCCCAGATCCTGCGCTCCATTATCGCCGACGAGGCAGACCATATCAACGACATCGAAGCCCGGCAGACTCAGATATCCCAGACCGGACTCGGCTGCTTCCTGGCCGTACAGATTGGAGGTTAACCGTGACACCAGACCGCAAATACTGGGAAATCAAGAACAGCGCCGAAGGGGCGCCCGCCGAGTTGTGGATTTACGAGCAGATCGGAGCTGACTGGTTCAGCGAGGGAGTGACCGCCAAGGATCTGTGCAAGCAGCTGGCGCAACTCAACGTCATGAACATCGACGTGCATATCAACTCACCCGGCGGTTCGGTGGTTGATGGCCTTGCCATCTACAACGCCCTCGAGCGCCACCCAGCCACCGTCACCTGTTACATCGACGGCCTGGCCGCTTCCATCGCCTCGGTGATCGCGCTGGCCGGCAACCGGGTGGTGATGGCAGACAACGCCCTGTTCATGATCCACAACCCCTGGGGATGCGCCCAGGGCGACAGCAACGAAATGCGCAAGATGGCCGACCTCCTGGACAAGTTCCGCGACTCCATCGTCGGCGTCTACGCCAAGAAATGCGGCATGGCTGATGCCGAAATCATCGCGGCCATGGATGCCGAGACCTGGATGAATGCCGAAGAGGCGCAGGCATTCGGATTTGTGGACGAGATCAGCGGGCAGCTGGCCATGGCGGCCATGTCCTTTGATGTCGCAGCGCTCGGCTTCCGCAAGGCGCCCGCGGCCATCGTTAAACCCGCAGCACCCACCAATGAACCAGCGGATTCGTCCGCATTAACCCAGGCCCCAGTGGCCAAAATTATGGAGGTAGTCGTCATGACACAAGCAGCGGCCGCCCCGGCTACCGGGGCAAGAGATTTTTCGAAAGAGGCGGTGGAAATCGTCACCATGTGCAACACGTCCGGATGCTCCAACAAAGCAGCGGATTTCATTGCAGCGCAGCTCAGCCCCGACCAGGTCGGCAAGCAGATCCTCGACCTGTTCCACTCCGGAGCCATCGCCGCACCGGCATCGGAAGCCGCACCCATCGTGGACATGGGCCGGGAGGCAAAAAACTACAGCTACGCGCGGGCCATCGCCGCTGGGCTGGAACTGCGAGAAGGTCGCGCAGCATCGGGCCTCGAGGTGGATATTCACCAGGAGATCTGCAAGAAGCTCCCCCAGAACTATGCCGCCAAGGGTGGCATCTTCATCCCGCAGCGCGTACAGAACACCGCGCTCACCACTACCGGCACTAATACCGGTAAAGAGACCGTGTTTCAGGAGTACGGCGAGTTCATCGACATCCTGCGCAACATGATGGGCACTACCCGCATGGGTGCCAGGATCCTGACCGGCCTGGTCGGTCCCATCGCTTTCCCGAAACAGACCGGCGCTTCCACTCTCGTCTGGACTGGAGAGAATTCCGGCAGCGACATCAGCGCCAGCAACGTGACCTTCGGGTCCGTCACGATGACTCCGAAAACCTGCATGGCCACCGGCGCGCTGTCGCGTCAGTTGATCATTCAGTCCACCCCGGACGTTGAAGGCATCATCCGCAACGACCTGGCCATGATTCACGCCCTCGGCTGGGACCTGGCCGCGCTGCACGGCACCGGCCAGAACAACCAGCCCCTGGGCCTCTACGGCCAGACCGGCGTTAACGCCGTTGCCATGGGTGGAGTTCCGACCTTCGGCAAACTTGTTGACATGGCTACCGCCATCGCCACCTACAACGCCCTGTTCGGCAACACCGGCTTCCTCACCAACCCGCTGATGGCCGGAAAGCTCATGCAGACCCTGGTGGCCTCCGCCGCCGGCTCCAAGATGATCTGGGAAGGTACCCACATCGAGGGTGTCGTCGCCGGTTTTGCGGCCTGCGCAACCAACCAGGTCAGTGCGGCTCTCGGCAGCGGCAACGACGAGATCGGCATCCTGTTCGGCAACTGGTCCGACCTGATGATCGGCATGTGGGGCGCCCTGGAGATCCTGGTCGATCCTTACAGCATGAAGAAACAGGGCCTGCTGGAAATCACTTCTTTCCAGATGGCCGACGTGGCCGCCCGCCGTGGCGAGTCCTTCAGCAAGGCGACCGGAGCAAAGATCGCCTAATCCATACCATTGAAACAGAGGCGGCCTTCGGGTCGCCTCTGCGGGAGAAACCCTATGTCAACAGAAACTAAAAAAGCACTGGTAGTCGCAGGGTTTTGTCTCGGTCCCGACCGTGGCGATGTGTTCCCCGGCGATGAAATAGAGCTGGATGCGTACACCTACCGGCTTGAATTGGACCGCGGGCGCATCAGGGCCGTTGCGGAAACTCCGGAGGACAACTCGGCCGTCACTGCTGCTGCACTGGCCCAGGCTCACCGGGAACTGATCGAGAAGATCACCCAGGCTCCCGACGTATCGGCCCTGGAAGGTCTGCTCTCCGAGGATCCCGAAATCATCGCTGCTTATGAGGCGCGCATGCTTGAACTGGAAGGAGACCATCATGAGCCTTGATTTTTTCGCCGGGGAAGCCTCCCTGGTCACCCTTAAAACACCCGCTTCGGTCACTGCGGACGGCTACACCCCTGGGGTGGATATTCTCTCCTACTCGGGTGCCCTCTGCATCCTGCTTGCGGCCCTCAAGACGGCCGGGACCAATCCGACCATGGACATCAAACTCCAGTCCGCCACCGACAGCAAGCTCGTCGGGACCGTCGCCTACACCGGTACCGGCAACGGCAAGCTTACCGAAGTGGCCGGCGGGGCCGACACCATCGCCGAGGACATCACCGTCACCTTCAGTTCTGCCACTGCTTTTGCTGTGGCCGGCTCGGTAACGGGTGCAATCGGAACCGGCACCGTGGGGACACGTTTCACCTCCCCGCAGTTCAGTTGCCTGGTGTTTGCCGGCAGCACCGCTTTTGTCAACACCGATGCTTTCACTGTACCCATGTCAGCCCGGACCTATACCGACATCACCGGCGCGGCATTCACCCGCGTCACCACCGGCGCTGGCTTCCAGCGGCTCAAAGTGGAATCAGACGGCCTGGGCCGGTACCTGCGCGCTGCGCTGGATATCGGGGGCACCGTCGGCCCTGCCTATGACATCGGCCTGGCCATGCTGGCCTTGAAACAAACCATGCCATGAATTTAGTTCCTGACCTGGACAAGTTCTTTGCCGATTTCGGAATCTCCGCAGTCATATCGGAGACCGGCAAGGCGGACAAAACCATCACGGTACTGTTCGACCGCAACAGCCTAAGCGATATCGGCGTGATTACCGACAAGCCCCAGATCACGATCAAGGAAAGCGATCTGACTGGGGTGGACACCGAAGGCGCCACCATCGCCGTTGCTGGCGAGACGTGGCGCTTGATCAAGCCGCTGCCGGATGGCTCGGGACTTGTCATTGCGTCACTGAAGAGAAATTAAATGTGATTGAAGTTGGGGGGGGTATGGCGGAGCCGTGTAAACAAGAGGGACCAATCGCAGCCATCAGAGCTGACAATAATAATCTGTCTGCTGCGCTCCTTGAAATACGGGAAGGCCAGCGGGAGTTTATTGCATTACTAAAAGACATCTCATCTCAAGGTGAACAGATCAAAACATTATTCCAGCGCGTTAGTAAAAGTGAAGGCGACATCGATATCATTTATGCCCGTGTCCGGGATGTTGAGCTGGCACCTGGCAAGCAAGCGTCCGCGGTCCAATTGTATGGTATCAGCGCCATTATTTCGGCAGTTATCGGTTATACAACCAAAAAGTTTGGTGGTTGAGGAGCATCACAATGGCTGATTTTTCTAAAGCATACAGCCGCACCATGGGCAACGAGGGTGGCTGGGTAAACAACCCCCGCGACAATGGCGGGGAAACCTACAAAGGCGTGTCTCGCAAGAACTGGCCGAAATGGTCAGGCTGGCGTCTGATCGACAGCATCAAGGACACCTTGCTCAAACAGCCGGATTTCGGCACCTCGGAGTATCGCGCCTGGGTTAAGCACCTGAATGATCTGCTGGCTGCCAGCGTAAGTATCCAGTCCGCAGTCGCCGAGTTCTACCGGACAAACTTCTGGGGCAACCTGGGCGATATAACCGACCAGCGGGTTGCAGAAGAAGTATTCGACAAGCGGGTTAACTGCGGAGATATCGCCTGCAGGTGGATTCAACGCGCGGCCGGTACCGGCGCCGACGGGGTGATCGGCCCCGCGAGCATCGCCGCCATCAACGCTGCCGAACCGGCTGCACTCCTGGCCGGGTTCAACGACTGCGGCAAGCGGTACTACGATGGCATCCTCGAGCGGGACCCGTCTCAGGGACAATTCCGTCACGCCTGGTTTGCCAGGCTCAAAAACTACGACGAAACGCCCTTCGTGGCATGAAAAGGAGTCGCACAATGAAAAAACTGATCTTTCTGGTTGTCCTCGTTGCCCTCGCCACCGTCGCTTTTGCAGCTGACCCGGTTGTCCCGGTTGCTGCTGCTCCGGCTGCTACCGCCGCGGCCACCGTCGGTTTCCTCGACTGGTTCAAGCAAAACAGCGGCGCTGTGCTCGGCTTTGCCCTGGCGTTTTCGGAGCTGTTGTCGCTGATCCCGGCCTTCAAGGGCAACGGCATCCTGGACACCATCATCAAGGCCTTGCAGTCGCTGTCCACTAAACCGGCCGAATGATCGCCCTGATCACATCGGCCCTGTCGCTGCTAGCGCTCATCCTCGAGATGATCGCCCAGAACAGGCAGACGGCCCAGGAGAAACGCTATGAGCAGATACAGGCAGGTCGGACCGATATTGCGGATGGTGATGCTGTTGCTGTTGATGCTCGCATTGACCAGCTGCTGTCTGTTTCGGAAGCCGGCGATCATAACGCTGCAGGGCAACCAGGCAGTGAAGTTACCCCAGGGCGCCTCAGCGCCATTCTCGGGGTGGCTGCTGCAGGACGAGGCACTGGCCAGGATACTGGAGACGGCGGAAGCGTGCCAGGACAAGGGAGCTAAGTGATGTCATCCCTCCGCCAACAGATCGCCGATGCCCTTGTGACGCGCCTGAAAACCATCACCGTGGCCCATGGCTATTCTGTTGATGTCGGCAACAGTGTCTACTGCTGGCGCGACCTGGACAACGACCCGCTGCACAAGGCCGACTGTCCAGCAATCACCTTCGAGGACGGCTCCGCATCAATGGAGACTCGTAACCTGGATGGCGACATGCTCCATGTGCTCTCGGTTTCTTTCACGCTGCATGTGTCCAGCAGTACCACCGCCACCACCGTCCGCAACGGGCTGAACGATATCGCCAAGGCGATCGAGGGTGACGAAACGCTCGGCGGCCTGACCCTGGGTTATGTTCCTACCGAGCACAGCATGGATCTGCATCAGGACGGCGACACAATCGGCGCCGGAACGTACGCAATAGAAATTACCTATCTGGCCGACAGGGGCCTTATCTGACAAACAAGGGAGAATGAAAATGGCATCTAAAGCGATATCTGCAAAAGGCAGCAAGATCTACGTGGGGACCGGCTCCGGCTCCGCCATCACCATCACCGCCATCACCAAGGCATTCAAGGGCGAAGTTACCGGCAGCAACACGCTCGCCAAGGGCGATCGCGTAACGCTGGACGGCGGCGACATGCACGAACTGGACGGGCTGGTAGTCACCGTTCTCGACGCATCCTCGACCGGCTTCGTCATCGACTGCGACACCAGGGGATTCACCACCTACACCACCGGCGGAACCGCGACTCCGGTCACCTGGACCCAGATCAAAGAGTTGAAGGACTTCAAACCGTCCGGCGCCTCGGTTTCCAAGCAGGACAAGACGAACCTGGACAGCGACGCCAAGGAATATTCAGCGGGCCTGCAGGACAACGGCGACATCTCCGTTTCCCTGAACTACGTCTCTGATGATGCCGGTCTGGTTGCCGCTCGGTTGGCGTGCAACAGCGGAGCCACCAAGCAGTTCAAACTGGTTGCCCCGAACGCCGACACCTATTCGTTCCAGGGCTTCTTCATCAAGTTCCCCTCGATCCCCTCCGGTGCCGTTGACGGCCTGCTGCTCGGAGACATGACCATCCAGATTGACGGCGTCGTAACCAAAACCCCGTAACCAACAACATACCCAATCTTCCCCCTCCCTGACCGGAGGGGGATCCCCGGAGGCTTGTAAATGATTCTCGATCGCGCAGCGCTGGACAAGGAACTGAAACTCAAAACCGAGGAGGTGCCGGTTGGCTCGGGCAAGGTGCTTGTCACCGAGGTTACGGCCTTGGAATACATGGAGGTCTACGACTCCGAAGCGGCCAAAAACGACAAGGGGTATCCCGATGGTTCCAAGTTTACAGCCGCCCTGGCTGTTCGTTGTATTGTCGACAAAAAGGGCCAACGTCTATATGGCGACGATGAGGCGGACCTGTTACGGAACGGATCTTCCTCAGTCTATACCAAATTAATTTTGGCGGTTAAGCGGGTAAACGGCCTGGGAGTTGACCCCATAAAAAACTAAAGGCCCAGCCGGATCGTCTGTTTGCGTTCCGGCTGGCGCTACACCTGGGGGAGAAAAACCCCGATGTCATGCTGGCCGGCATGACTGTTCGAACCTTCCAGGAATGGCAGGAATATGACCGTATCGAGCCTTTTGGAGAACAGCGGGAGGAACTGCGGCACGGCCAAAAGATGGCGCAATATGCCAATTACCACCGAGACTGGGAAAAATTCCCAGACCCGGCCACATGCTGGCAATTCATGAACTTCACCGATCAGCCGGAACCGACAGAGGAACCGGAGACGGATCCGGAAGAACTCAGCCGCCAAATTGCAACGGAACTTTTTAGGATGTAAGGGACCTCCATGGCCGACAAGGACGTAACCACAAAAGTCATACTGCAGGGCGACCAAGCAAGCATGGTCAACGCCTTCAAGATTTCCACGGCCGAAGCCACGAAGATGCGGGATTCGATAGTGGGCGCCCTTGGAGGTATCGGCACGGCTGCGGCGGGAGTTATGGCCGTCCTGGGCGGTGGTGCTCTGTTCAAGGATGCCATCGATACCACCAAGGAAGTGACCGGGGAGATCCTCAAGCTCAAGAACTCGATGGGGATCTCTGCCGAGGATGCTTCAATCCTTCGTGTTGCCCTGGATGATGTGTTCGTCAGTACCGATGACTTTGCCGCGGCTGCCGCGCGCGTCACCAAGCAGCTAGTCACGAACGAGGGGGCTTTTACCAGATTGGGAGTGTCAACCCGTGACAGTAATGGGAACCTGCGCGCTACCGCCGACATCATGGCCGATACCAACGCCAAGCTGCTGGAGTTCCGGGAAGGTACCGACCGCAACATCGAAGGTGTAAAGATTTACGGCAAGGGGTGGGAAGAAGCCCGCAAAACGCTGAAGCTCACCGCCGAAGCCATGGACGACGGTCGAAAGCGCGCTGAAGAGTTGCACTTGATCATAGGGGATTCTGGCCTCAAGGCGGTCAAGGCGTACAAGTCTGCCATGAAGGACATCGGTGATGTTTCCGAGTCCTTAAAGGTAAACCTGGGCATGGCCCTGATTCCGGAACTTACAAAGCTGGCTGTTGCTTTCGGGGATGGTGCAGTCAAGGGCATCCCGATGTTCATCACCGGGCTTCATAACGTCGAGGCTGAAATCACCCGCATGGCGATGCTGGTGGACAAGACCGGCGGGACCTTAACCACCATGATGTATTACCTGGCTGGCGGAAAGTTCACTGATGCGGGGAAATGGTGGAAAGAACAGAACCAGGTTTATGAGCAGCGGTACAAGGAAAACGAAAAGATCCTGATCAAGATGGCTATGGCGGAAGTCGGGCTTGATGAGAATGGTAACCCGTTGGCAAAAGACAAGGCCAAGGGCAAAGGCGGCGACAAGCGCTCTACCGGTGGAGTTGCTGCATCCGATTGGACAGCGGCACACAACAAGTACATCGAGTATCAAAAAGCCTTTGAGGAGCGCCGGGCGGCACAGATCAAGATCGGCAACGACTTTGAACTGGAGATGAATCGCCAGGCCTATGCCTTGGGCCTAACCGATCTTGACACCTACCTGAACCGAAAAAACGAACTCACCCTCAGTTCCTTGAATGCGGAAGTAATAGCTCGGCAGAACGAGCTGGTGGCTGCACAGAAAGCCCTCAAGGAATTGAAGCCGGTCACGGACCGGAAGGGCATCGGCAACCCCTCGAAGGACGCCGAGAACTATCATGCGGCCCTGACGAAAGAAGAACAGGCCCAGAAGGCTCTCGCTGAAGCGGTTGGCAAACTTACCCTGGAAAAAGAAAAGCTGAAGGATAGCGATCGGGAGGCCATCTATCAGGCCGCCCGCGGTTATCAGGAGCTGCAGGCGGCTCTGGCAGATTTCCAAGGCGATCTGGTTAAAGCGGCAGAGATCCGCAAGAAGCTGGACGAAGAAAGCCATGCCCGAAAGCAGTTGGAGATCCAGGCCACCATGGGCGACATGGAAGCCGAAAAGGCGCTGGCGGCCCAGCGAATAATGGATGCAGAAAAAGTCCGGCAGGCGTCTGTCGATCGGGCAAACATTACCAAAAATCTAAAATTTGAAAATATCTCGATTGGCATCAACACTCCCACAATTTTTGGTGACACTGATGCTTCTGCAGCATTGAAGCTTCAGCACGATAAAGAAATGAGTGTTTTGAACGACCAGCTAGAGAAAAAAAAGGCGTTGAATCAGCAAGAGACTGAAGACTATCGCTTGATGTTGGAGAAAAAACAGGCGCTCACCGTTCAGTATAATGCCGTGCAATCCAAGATGACTATGGATTCCTGGAAGGATATTGGCGGCATAGTATCTGGTCGAATCGGTCAAATCGCCGGAATGATGAACCAGCAAAATGAAGATCAGTTTCTTGCGTGGAAAGCTCTTGCTTCAGCCCAGGCAGTAATCAGCACGGCCCTCGCCGTTGCCGGTATTTTGGGCGCTGAATCAAAACTAGGTGTTGCAGCCATTCCTCTTGCTATAACAGCCGGCGCAATTGGCGCCGCCCAGATTGGCATTATTGCCGGAACCCAGTTCAAAGGCGCGCGTGAGAAAGGCGGCCCGGTCTCTGGTGGTTCCACTTATCTGGTGGGCGAGAAGGGTCCCGAGCTGTTCACCCCCGGCGCCACCGGAATGATCACACCGAACCACGTTCTTTCGTCTGGCCAGGGAGTCACCATCAACAACAGTTATGATTTCAGGGGGGCGGACGCTAGTACCGAACAACGGTTGCGCGCGGAAATAAACGCTAACGGTGAGCGGGTGAAAGCCGAAATTTTAAACAACATGAATCGAGGCGGTAGATTCGCCATTGCTTCAGGGAGGATGAGATGACCGCTCCACTTGCCCTTCCGGTAATTAGCCAGCGTGCGCCAACCCAGGCGTCATTCTCTTTGGTCGCCAACACCCAGACCTTCGAGTCTCCGCTCAATAAATCAGTTCAAACCTACGAGCTTCCTGGTGCCCGATGGGCTGCTTCCTGGTCATATCAGAATTTAACGGATGCAGATGCACGAATTCTCAAGGCTTGGCTGGCAAAGCTTCGCGGCCAAGCGGGGCGGTTTTCCTGCTACGACTGGACCCACAAGAGACCAACGGGCCGCGCCTATCGTTCCGGATCTGTCAACGGTGCCGGTCAAACCGGGAGGACTGTCAACGCCGAGTGGGCGGTTCTGTCTTTGACCATCGACAGCCACCTGCTCACCGCTGACATGACCGATCTGACCTGTGATGCTATCCATGAAACGTATGCTGACTGGTTATTGCCTGGTGATTACATCGGCATCAATGGCGAGTTAAAACTGGTAACCGACACGGTGGCTTTGACTGGCAGCGGCCTAGTGATTATTGCCTTCGAGCCGCCCCTCCGGTCCGCGCCTGCAGATGGCGCAGCCATCACCGTCATCCGCCCGACATGCACCATGCGTTTGGTGGACGACAAGCAGGACAACATGACGTTCCGCGAGCAGAAGCGGACTGACATCACCATCAGTGCCGTGGAGGTATTCTGATGCGTGACATGAGCACCGACATAGAACAAGCAATTCAGTCATCAAACGTGCCTTACCTGGTGCTGGTGGAATTAGATTTTGTCGAGGGTTTTGTCCGGCTATCAAATGCTTCCTACAACATCGACTGGGCCGGCAACACCTGGACCGGCGCCGGCAACCTGGGCACCATTTCAGCCATCGAAGAGGGGCAGGATCTCCAGGAGTACGGATGCACCCTGACGCTGTCTGGAATATCCGCCGACTACATAGCCAAGTGCCTGGGTACTGGCTACCAGGGCCGTGCCGCCACCATCTGGCTGGCACCGTTGACCGATGATTTCCAGATCTTGTCTGACCCGGTCATCGTGTTCAAAGGCCGCATGGATACCATGCCGATCAGCCTGGGCAGCGATGCGGCTATTCAGGTGACGGTAGAAAGCAAACTAGTTGACTGGGAGCGACCTCGAATCCGGCGCTACAACAACGAGGACCAGACCGCAGAATTCCCTGCCGACCGGGGCTTTGAATTTGTCCCTCTGATGGTGGAAAAAGAGCTGGTATGGGGGCGTGCGTGAAGAAAGAAAACTGGGACATACTTTTGGCGGATTTTATCGAATCAAGGCGACAGACTCCGTTTCAGTGGGGCGTCCATGACTGCACCTTGTTTGCCGTTGACGCCGCTCTGGCCATGACCGGCATTGATTTGGCGAGTGACTACCGGGGTACCTACAACAGCGAGATCGGTGCTTCCAGAATCATCGCTAAGGCCGGAGGCACCCTTCGTGCTCTGGTAAATCAACACGGCCAGGAGGTCCCCTCGAGGATGGCTCAACGTGGCGACTGGGTATTGATCAAGCAAGATGGTTCCGAGGCACTGGCGGTCTGTGTAGGTGTCAAACTTGTTGCCGCCGGTCCCAACGGTTTGGTGCAACATCCCATGTCAAAAGCAATCGCCGCCTGGAGGATCAACTGATGCCGCCCGTAGTTGCAGCCATCGCTCTGTATTTCTCCGTATCAGCCGCAATGGCGACATTCATTCTGGTGTCAGGGGTGATCATGGTGGCATCCATCGGTTATGCCGCCTATGCCATGGCCTCCATGCCGGACATGCCGGGATATTCCTCCGAGGTGCGTGGCCGGACTCAGGTGGTCAGGTCGGCGGTTACTCCACACCGGGTGATCTATGGCCAGTGCATGGTGTCCGGTCCGCTGGTGGCCGCTTTTTCGGCTGGGGACACCAATAAATTCCTCTACCTGGTGATTGTCCTGGCCGCCCATGAAGTGCTGGAAATTGGCGACGTTTACCTGGGCAGCAATTTGTCCACGGATGATACGTATCGTGACAAAAGCAGCACGACCGGGTCCTACACCGTCGGCAGCGATCAAACCATCACTATCGAGTCCGCCTTTTATGGCTCCCCTACCGTCATCATTCCCGGCGCCCCTAGCAGCGGTGAAGTTGACCCTGGTACCCCTGCGGTTCCGATCACTGATTTTACCATCTCCGGTCGGCGGCTCACTTTTGCAGATTCAGGTTTGGTGGGAACGTCAGTCAATGTGACTTATCTCAAGACGTATGTCCAGATCACCAAGTATCTAGGCACCCTTGACCAGGCCGCTGACCCGGATCTGATTGCCGATGCCCAGGATAAGACTGGAAATGCGGCATGGACCACGGCCCACACCCTGACCGGACGAGCTTACCTGATTGTCCGGCTGGAATTCAACACCGACGCTTATCCCCAGGGTATTCCTAACATCAAGGCCGTAGTCAAGGGAGTCAAGGACATCTACGACCCGCGCAGCGAGACCACCGGCTACACCGACAACTGGGCGCTCTGCATGCGCGACTACCTGGTCAAATCCTATGGCCTCCGCTGCACCGTCGATGACATCAACGACGATTATTTTATTGCCGCAGCCAATGTGAGCGACGAAACGCTGCAGGTGCTGACCGGTACCGGTACCGGATATGTCACCGACGGCCTGGCCTATGATGTCGGCCGCAAGTTGATTGGTTTAGAATCCGGCTCCGGCACTATCCTGGGCGGCGACGTCATCACCTTTGATGGCGACATCAACGAGTACAGGGTTGTTACCGGCCTTTCAAACGGTGTGATCATGCTAGACGGTGACGGCCTACAACAGGCCATCGCTGCTGACGCTCATCTTGCCGTAACGGTGGCTCCGGTTAACTATGAACGCCGCTATACCTGCAACGGCGCTTTCACCCTGGACGCCAAGCCGATCGACATCATCAAGAAGATGCTCACCGGTGGCGCCGGTCGGCTTGTCTGGTCCCAGGGGCGGTATGAGTTGTACCCGGCCGTGTATAACACCCCGGAGGATCGTCCGCTGACCGAGTCCGACCTGCGCGACTCCATATCGGTGGTCCCGGCGCCGTCCCGGCGTGATCGAATCAATACCGTGCGAGGGACCTTCGTCGACCCATCGCAATACTGGCAGCAGACCGATTTCCCGGTCATACAGAACGCCGACGCCCTGGCGGCCGACGGCGAGGAACTCACCACCAGCATCGAACTCCCATACACCATCAGTTGCGCCACGGCGCAGCGGATCGCCAAGATCCACCTTGAGCGGTCGCTGCTGGGCATGGTGGTCACCTTCCCTGGCAAGCTCACCTGTTTCGGGTACAAGCCTGGCAACGTGGTGAAGCTCAACATCGCGCAGCTCGGCTGGGTGGACAAAACCTTCCGCGTCACCGACTGGAAGATGGCAGACAACGGCGGGGTCGACCTGTTGTTAAAAGAGGATTCACCGTGAGCGTGTACGGGTGGACAACAGCGGATCAGCGGCTGCCTGTGGCTCCGCCCCAGCCTAAGTTGGTAAGCAGCACGGTTGTTGGTGCTCCGGTATCATTGTCGGTTGCTGACGGTCCGGATCCATACCCTGGTTCAGTCACACGGTCAAAGACCGTTTTTGCCTGGGCGACCACCGATGCTCTGGCAGTGAGCTACATCGTCCAGCTGAACGGGGTTGAGTATGCACCTACCGTCACTAACCAGTACGTGTTCACCAGCCTGAAGCCTGGAGACTACACCTTTGGAGTAATAGCAGTAAACGCTGCCGGTGTCCGATCCGGTCTGGTCACAGCACCGCATACGGTCACAACCCCCAGTGGCACGCTGCCGTCGCTGGTTTTGGCTGACGAAGGAACAACACCGGGTCAACCATCAAAACGCCTCGCACTAATCGACGGCGAACTTGTAACAGTGGAGGTTTGATATGGGAATGCAGAGCCAGAAAATAAACACGGGGACGCCGGATGATGGCCGTGGGGATACTGTCCGGGCGGCCTTTGAAAAACTGAATAGCAACCTGGACGAGTACGATGGTTTTATCAACCGAGGTTTTCGGGTCCCTGAAGCCACTATGGGAGAGTTACCAGATGTGGCGTCGCGAAATGGCAAACTTCTGACGTTTGATTATTTGGGCAATCCGCAAGTCACAGAACCGCCGACCCTTACGCTGGCATATACAAACTCGACTACTCCGCAGGATGTTGTTGTTACCAGCGGGGTACTGGAGGCTAATACAACTCTGAATCTTGGAGCGGCTAACGCAGGAGGGGCCAAGCCAACTGTGTTTGCCAAAACCGGCGCTGATGGATTCAGCTGGAATATAGTTGATCCAAATGGCGGCACGTTTGTGGTGGATGTCCAATATCAGGCTATCCGCCTGATACCGCTCCATGATGAAAATATCTGGGTAAAACAGGGGTAAAACATGAAACACATTATCGTATCAATCATGCTGATTATGTCCAGCGCTTCAGCATGGGCCGCACCTGGTGACGTCACGCCAACAGCCAAGGCATTCACCGGATTTTCTTCGGCTTCCGGAAAAATCAAGCCGACAGCATTTAGTGACACGCTAAAGTTTACAGGGAACGTATCAACCAACCCGGCAACAAAAACGATCAACATCCCATTACAGACTGCTATCACTGGTAATGCCGCTACAGCAACAGCGCTCGCTGCTAACGGGACGAATTGCAGTGCTGGTCAAGCTGCGCTTGGTGTTGATGCCTCGGGCAATGCCGAGGGATGCTGGACCCCTGCCGGGGCTTATACGTTACCTGCGGCAACAAGTTCAGTTCTAGGAGGCGTAAAGCCTGACGGCACATCAATAATCAATACCGCTGGTGCAATATCAGTGACAACTACAAGTGTTGGAGCTGTGCCAACATCACGAACTGTGGCGGGGCATGCATTAACTTCTAATGTGGTCATTTCAGCCTCTGATCTAACTACTGGCACGCTTCCGCATGCTCAGTTGCCGGTTTTGCTAAGTGGTGACATCCCAAATAACTCCGCAAACACCAGCGGCAATGCAGCTACTGCCACTGCCCTGTCTGCTAACGGAACGAATTGCAGTGCTGGCCAAGCTGCGCTTGGTGTTGATGCCTCGGGCAATGCCGAGGGGTGTTGGACCCCCACTACTTACACTGCTGCCACGGCGTGGACACCAACAGGTGCCGGGGTGACTTTGACGGTGAACAGTGCCCACTATTCAGTTGTCAACGGGAACCAGGTGAATCTCCAGTTTGATGTAACCTGGCCGACAACCTCAGATACAGGATTGGCTTCGATCAACGGATTACCTTTTACCCAGGCGTCATACGCCGTGCAGTCCGGCACTATTGGCTACTCAGAATATTCAACAGTACTTTATGTTTATATCGCCAATGCATCCCCGTCTCTCACGCTCACAACTCCCGGCGCCGGATACCCAACAAATGCCAATTTAAGCGGAAAGCGCGTCGCTGGACAAATCACATATTATAAATAGGAGGAAAACAAAAATGAAACCACTTTGCTCTATGCTGCTTTTAATGGTGATGCTCGCGTCAACCGCTCATGCCGACATCCTGATCCGGGCCACCGACGGCACCGTCACTAAAAATCCAACCATCAACACGTTGGCCCAAGCCTCAAGCGCCAGCAGCGCCGCGGGTAAAACCGTTATTTGCACATCTCCGCAAACTTTGTCTACTAATCTAACCTTGGGGAGCGATCGCGCGTATGAGTTCAAAAAAGGGTGTGTAATAACAACCACCGGGCATACTTTTAATGGTAATGGTGCGCCGTTCAGTGCTGGCGATTATCAGATTTTCGCCGGAACCGGGACCGTTACAGGTATCAGGGGCCGAACATTGTCATGGTTTGGAATCACTCCCGAATTTCCCAGCGAGGTGAATGTTGTTGGGGACGTGGGGCAATACCACATACAGGATTGGAGTGACATGTCCGGAGCCGTCCGGATGTCGATTGGCGAAATAGGCGCCGCAGGAAGTGGCCCGGCTTTGAAGGTTGTAGCACCGTCAACCAGTCAGACGGTTGAGATTGCCATGTGTCAGAGCACTGGGACTACAGGCACCGCCCTCCGTAATTACGGCGGATATTTTATGATCGACCCGACAACTTCGGATTTTAGCTGGTCGAGCAGAACGAATAATGCCGATCATAAACGACTTGTAATCAAAAATTCAGACGGTGCAATTGCAATTGGACTTGACGATCCAAAATCTGTGAACGGTACAACATTTGCCGGTGTTCGGCTTAATGTCCGCAATCCTGTGGGAACTGGTTCGGGTGGGGGAACCTATCAGGTACTTTCAAATAGCGAAGGTTATGTTGGGTTACTACTTAACGACGAAACCCAAACTACGGATGCTAAGATATGGGGTATTAATACCAATCCGACACCCAACAGGCTTGATATTTCAAAATACGACGATGCCGGATCGGGACACCCACTTTTATCAGTGTTTAGAAGTACGGGTAATGTTTATATCGGCACTTCGCCTACCGATGCGACAAGCTCAAAATTAACAGTGGACGGTAAGGTTACGGTTGCAAGTGGGGGTCTTACGGTTGCAAGTGGGGACGTTAGTATAAATGGAGCTTTCCAAACAAATGCAATGACTGGGCACACGAACCATGCTACCTGTTGGAAATCAGGCGGGTATATTGGTTATTGCTCCACCGTTATAGCAAGCGACGGTACTTGTACGTGTAATTAATGTGCCGGTTAAACTTGGTTAAATTCAAAAGCAAAAGGGGTTACGGAAAACCCGTAACCCCTTGCAATTTGGTCGGCGCGACTGGATTCGAACCAGCGACCACTAGACCCCCAGTCTAGTGCGCTACCAGGCTGCGCTACGCACCGATTAAAAACGAACTACAATAAGTCTCGTAACAATTTCAGCTCATTACGGACAGTTTTTAGAATTTCACTATAGTCTTCAGCAGCCAGACTATTCAAAGGGACTTCAGTTATTAGAAGCTTCCCTCTGGTTATACGTTTTTTTACGCCTTCGATAGTAAATTTTTCGTTGTAGAGCAAGTGTTTTACTTGCAGGACAATATCTACTTCGGCCTTAGAATATAAACGCTGACCAGCATTGCTTTTCACCGGTTTGAGAAACGAGAACTCAGATTCCCAAAAGCGTAACACCGATGTTTTAACACCGGCTACTCCCGCTACTTCGCCAATTTTGTAATATAACTTTTCAGTTAATTTAGAAGGCATAACAGAGTAAGCCTATACTTCAAACCTATTTAACTTCAGTATTAATGGCGTTTTTAAGGACCTGACTCGGTTTAAAAGTCAGGATTCGACGGGCGTTAATCGTAATTGTTTCACCGGTTTGCGGATTACGACCACGACGGTCAGCCTTCTGCTTTACAACAAAGTTACCGAAACCGGCAATCTTGATTTTTTCACCAGCTTCCAATGTTAATTTAAGCAACCCAAAAACAGTTTCAACCATTTCAGCTGATTCTTTTTTAGAAAAGCCAATCTTCGTATGGATGCGTTCAACAATGTCTGCTTTAGTCATAATTACCTCAACCTTTACCGGTTAATACGCTGAATCAAAAGGAAAAATTTTATAGCACAGGGGCATCTATTACGCAATAAGTTTTATCGTAATGTAACCTGTAATTTATCTACCAGATTAGTGATGATTTTTTTATGAAGAGCAGTAATCTCTTCTTCGGTAAGTGTCCGTTCGTATGAGCGGTATCTGATACGAACCGCAATGCTTTTAAACCCTTCTGGAACGCCTTTGCCGCGGTAAACATCAAAGATTTGAACGTGCTCAATCTCCTTTGCCTTCTCGGCTTTAATACAGTCAATTATTTTGACCGCAGCGAGCTCTTCAGGAATGAGCATCGCAATATCACGACTACTGTCAGGAAAACGGGAAGGAGCCGCTATTGTTTTTTTAGTACGTGCCAATGTAACCAATTTCTCAAAATCCAGTTCAAAACAAAAGACCGGTTTTTCAATTTCAAAATTCTTTTGGACAGAGGGATGTAATTCTCCAACCGAACCTATACAGTCACGCCCTGCAAAGACCCGGCACGATTTGCCAGGATGAAAATACGATTCCGGACTCTCCGTCCGCCATGAGACACCACCGATATCAAGATAATCCAGTATTGTCTCAACAATCCCCTTGGCATCGAAGAAATCAACCGGTTCAGTGGGCCGACTCCAACCATCACCGTCACGTGATCCGGAAAGTGCACCAACGATACAAAGTGGCTCGCGCGGCATATCATCGCCGACACCAGGAAGATACACACGTCTCATTTCAAAAAGCTTGAGATCAAGAGAACGGAAATTCATATTTCGAGCAACGGTCTCGAGAAGACCGGGCAGCAACGTAGTTTTCATTACGGACTGCTCATCGACAAGCGGATTGGCTAGTTTAATGGCGAGACGGCGCGGATCATCTTCCTTCAGGAGCAGCTTTACTGCTGCATCAGGCGCGGTGAAACTGAAATTGATTACTTCAGTCATTCCATTATTCACGAGAAGATCTCTCACCGACTTTTCAATTTCCTGATGACGTGACGGCCTATCCGAAACAACCCGGGCAATCGGCATGGTGGCTGGGATCTTGTCATAACCGTTCAATCGGGCGATCTCTTCAATAAGATCAATTTCACGCTCAATATCAATCCGGTAGAATGGCGGAATTACTTCGACCGCACCGTCGGTGGACGCTGACACCTGACACTCAAGGCGTGTCAGAATATCAAGAATGACGTCTCGCTCCAGATTAATGCCGATCAGTTCATTTGCTTTTACGGGACGGAACATGATGGCAGGGCGAACATACTCGCCAGGATACACATCAATACTCCCCTGTGCGGCAACTCCGCCAGCCAGTTCGACAATTAAGTACGCCGCCCTGTCAAGTGCGCGGGAAACATTATCAATGTCTATGCCACGTTCAAAGCGATGGGATGATTCCGTATGCAGTCCAAGCCGTTTACTGGTCTTGCGGATAGCAGATGGCTTAAAAAAGGCACTTTCCAAAAGAATGGAGGTCGTAGTGTTCTCTATTTCAGAATTTAAACCACCCATGACACCGGCAAGAGCAACAGGCCGTTCTGCATCACAAATAACTAGGTCAGCCACAGTGAGTATGTGCTGCTGATTATCGAGCGTGGTAAACAACTCACCCTCTCCTGCTGTGCGAACGACAATGCGTTTACCTGAAAGGCGGTCGCAATCAAAGGCATGAAGCGGCTGACCTAATTCCATCATGATCAGATTGGTAACATCAACCACATTATTGATTGAGCGGATACCAATTGAGTTAAGACGCTTAATCAGCCATTCAGGTGAAGGAGCAATCGTACATCCGGAAATGTGACGGGCAGCATAGCGGGGACAGAGTTCCGGACTTTCAATGGTAACCCCAATGAGTGATTCAACCGTCTGAGTGCCTTCAACAAGGGCAGATTTGGAATATTTCAGCTTTGACCCAAGTTTTGCGGCTATATCTCGCGCTATTCCCAATGCACTTAAGCAGTCTGAGCGGTTTGGAGTCAAGCCAATTTCAAAAAGCGTATCTTTGCGGCCAAGAGCGGCAAAAATCGGTGTTCCGAGAGGTGCAATAGCGGGCGGCAGCACGATAATACCGGCACTTTCCTCTGCCAGGCCAAGTTCTTTTTCAGAGCAGAGCATTCCGCACGATTCTTCACCACGGATTTTTGATTTTTTAATTTTAAAATCACCCGGCAGTACGGCACCAATCTGTGCAAGAACAACCGTATCACCCTGAGAGAAGTTTTGGGCACCACAGACAACATCCAGTATTTCAGTGCCGTTGTTCACCCGACACACCGAGAGTTTATCTGCATTAGGGTGCTGCCGTTTTTCCTCAACCAGCGCTACCACGACATCATCAAACCCTTCACCCAACTTTTCCATTGTCTCGACTTCAAGTCCGAGCATGGTCAGCAGTGCGGCAAGTTCATCCGGCGTCTCATCAAAATCTACGAATTCTTTCAGCCAGTTGTAAGTAACATTCATATCAGGGCACCATAAAATATTGTGGATTTATTCCAGCGCGGAGTCTGTCAGACTTAGGAAATCGTAGCGAAAATTTGGCTGGGCGAGGGCAGATTTTGCCGCTTTTATAGGTTAATAGCCGTTCTATTGACCAAGAAATCGGGAAAATATGAACCGATCAGACGAATTTACAGTAGATTTCTCCTAAGTCCGACAGGCTCCTAGAACTGTCGAAGAAAACGGACGTCATTTTCAAAAAGGAGACGCATGTCGGAAATACCGTATTTTAACATTGCAATACGTTCAATCCCCATTCCAAAGGCAAAGCCGGAGATATTTTCCGCGTCATACTGTACGTGGCGATACACTTCCGGATCAACCATACCGGCGCCGAGGATTTCCAGCCAACCGCTGTTTTTACACACACGACATCCCTTGCCGCCACAGATGACACAGGCGATATCAACTTCTGCGGAAGGTTCCGTAAAAGGGAAATAGCTGGGGCGAAGCCGTACACCGGTTTTCTGACCGAAAAGCTGATTGGTGAAGACCGTAAGAATGCCTTTAAGATCACCAAAAGTCACTTTACTATCAACCATTAATCCTTCGATTTGATGGAACATCGGTGAATGAGTTGCGTCAGAATCACACCGGTACACGGTGCCCGGTGCTATGATACGTACCGGTGGCTTCTGCTTTAACATGGTGCGAATCTGAACGGGAGACGTATGAGTCCGCAACAGCAGATTGTTTTCCACAAAAAAAGTATCCTGCATATCACGGGCGGGATGTTCGGGGGGGAAATTGAGTGCCTCAAAATTATACCAGTCATGTTCAATTTCGGGTCCTTCAGCAACCGAAAAACCAAGTCCGGCAAAAATCGAACATATTTCTTCAATAACCAAAGAAACCGGATGTTTTGTTCCCTTGAGTGGGCGACGACCGGGAAGAGATATATCGACACGCTCTGACTGGAGACGATCCGCTATCAGCTCAGCCTGGGCTGACTCAATTGCTGCGGTAAGCGCCGATTCAATTTCATCACGGACGGTATTAACCAACTGCCCGACGATAGGACGCTCGTCAGTTGGCAGAGAACCAAGCCCCTTCATCAGGGCGGTTAATTCGCCTTTACGACCGAGCAAACAAACACGGATCTCCTGAAGTTGTTCTACTGCGGACGCTGTGGCAATAGCCTGCAGGGCGCCATTTCTCAATTGCTCAAGTTTTTCCCGCATAGTTGATTACCTTCGAGACTGGATTTTAAGTCACCGTTTATATCGAGGAGCCTGTCAGACTTAGGAGTAATCTACTGCAAATTCGTCTGAACGGTTCATATTTTCCCGCTTTTTTGGTCAATAGTACGGCTATTGACCTTCTAAACCGGTAAAATCTGTCCTCGGCCAGCCTAATTTTCGCTACGATTTCCTAAGTCTGACAGACTCCTGGTGTACAAAAAAGGGAATGAGAGCAAGTCTCATTCCCTTTCCTTAAATTAACTTACAAAGAGACTAAATACCGGCCATTGCAAGCGCTGCGATCTGAGCAAACCCGTTTGGATCGGTAACAGCGATGTCAGCAAGGACTTTACGGTCGATCTGAACATCAGCTTTTTTAAGCCCGAAAATAAATTTGCTGTACGATAAACCATTGATGCGTGAAGCTGCGTTGATGCGGACGATCCACAGGCTGCGGAAGTCACGTTTTTTGACGCGACGATCGCGGAAAGCATAATTTAATGCTCTATCAACTGCTTCTGTGGCACTACGAAACAGCTTACTGCGTGCGCCACGATAACCTTTAGCCAGTTTCAATACCTTGTTACGTCTGCGTCTCGCTTTAAATCCTCTTTTTACACGTGCCATACGTCACTACTCCTTTGCTGCTGAATTGGCCAGATCCATAAGGGGAGACAATTACCTCATGGTTCTTGGCATTGGGCATCCTCTCATAAAATGAGAGAAATAATTACTATTTGTACGGAATCAAACGGGCAATATTTTTCTGGTCAACTGCTGCAACCATAGAACCACCACGCAGATTACGCTTACGTTTACGTGTTTTAGGGGTCAGGATGTGGCTGGTGAATGCACTTCCGCGCTTGATACGACCGGAAGCTGATTTTTTGAAGCGCTTGGCAGCACCACGGTTGGTTTTAATCTTTGGCATAATAAACTCCTTCTTCGTTATATAAAGTTACCTGTTCAGGCGGGAATACTTTTTATTTTTTAGGTTTTGGAGCGACAATCATATACATATTGCGCCCTTCAACTCTGGGCTGATTTTCAATAACGCACACATCCTGCAATTCATTGGCTACACGCTCAATGACCGCACGACCAACATCCATGTGGGTTATTTCACGACCACGAAACACAAGGGTAATTTTAGCTTTATTACCTTCTTCAAGAAAACGCTTAACGTTGTTAATTTTAAATTCAAGGTCATGGCTATCTGTCTTAGGGCGTAACTTAATTTCCTTCAACAAGACATGAACCTGTTTCTTTTTTGCTTCCTGCAGCTTTTTACTCTGCTGATATTTGAACTTGCCGTAGTCCATTATTCTGCAGACAGGAGGAACTGCTGTTGGTGAAACTTCAACAAGGTCTAACTGCTGCTGTTCAGCCATAGCAAGAGCATCTGACAAAGAAAGAACACCAAGCGCCTCTCCTGTAGCACCTATTACACGAACTTCAGAAACCCTGATGGCCTGATTGATATTGACGGTCGGTTTTGCTATGGCGACACCTCCTGACAGCAGTTTAATCTAACTATAGAATACGACAAATTATTTGTAGTTTTTACATTCCTGATTTACAAAATCGATAAATTCTTCAGGCTTCATTGGCTGGAGGTTCTTACCATCACGATAGCGAGGAGTAACCGTGCCCTGCTCGACTTCTTTATCACCAATTACCAGCATGTACGGTATTTTCTGAAGTTGCGCCTCACGAATCTTGAAGCTCAGCTTTTCATTTCGAACATCGCGTTCTACACGTATCCCTGCATTACGCAACTGACGATACACATCCTGGGCAAACGGCACCTGATTATCTGTCACCGTAACAATAATTGCCTGTACCGGAGAAATCCAAAGCGGGAAACTACCGGCAAAATGTTCAATAAGAACACCGATAAAACGTTCGATTGAACCGAGGATTACGCGATGCACCATAATGGGACGTTTACGCTCACCATCAGAGGCAACATAAGTCAAATCAAAACGTTCCGGCAGGGTAAAATCGCACTGGATAGTAGCACACTGCCATCTCCTGTCAAGACAATCACGCAGTTTTATGTCTATTTTAGGCCCGTAAAACGCGCCATCACCCTCATTTATCTCAAATGGACGTCCGGAATCTTTCAAGGCAGACAATAACGCTTCCGTTGCCTGCTCCCAGTCTGAATCTGATCCGATTGATTTTTCCGGGCGGGTTGAAAGTTCCATTTCGTACTCAAACCCAAAAATCTCCATCACATCATTAACAAAAGATATGACGCCTTTGATTTCGGCATCAAGCTGTTCTGGAGTACAGAGTATGTGTGCATCATCCTGGGTAAAACAGCGTACGCGCATGAGTCCGTGCAGCACTCCGGCACGCTCATGGCGATGCACCGTACCGAGCTCGAAAAAACGGAGTGGCAGGTCACGGTAGCTGCGAAGTTGTGATTTGTAGATCATCATGTGGGAGAGGCAGTTCATCGGCTTAATGCCATAGCTCTGCTCATCTACCTCGGTGAAATACATATTTTCACGATAATTTTCGTAGTGACCTGAACGTTGCCAGAGTTCACTCTTGAGAATCTGCGGGCCGACAACAATATCGTAATCACGCTTCAGATGCTCTTTACGCTCAAAATCTTCAAGAACCATACGCAGCATGGCACCTTTGGGATGCCAGATAGGAAAACCTGCACCTACTTCGTCCGAGAACGAAAACAGGTCCAACTCTTTGCCTATTTTACGATGGTCACGACGTTTGGCTTCTTCCAGACGGTTCAGATATGCCTCAAGCTCTTTTTTATCGACAAATGCAGTGCCGTAAATACGCTGAAGCATACGGTTTTTTTCATTACCGCGCCAGTAGGCACCTGCGATCGAAAGCAATTTGAATGCCTTGATACGTGAAGTCGAGGGGAGATGCGGACCACGGCACAGATCGGAAAAAGTGCCCTGGCTGTATACCGAAACAGAATCAACACCAAGGTCATTGATCAACTCGGTCTTATATGATTCGCCCATTGCCTCAAACATACTGATCGCTGCGGCACTGGAATATTCTTTGCGTTCAATTTTTTGATCAGCCGCTGCAAGTAACAGCATCTTTGCTTCGATACGTTCAAGATCGTCCGGAGTAAATGGCTTTTCCACATCAAAATCGTAATAGAAACCGGTTTCAATCGCGGGGCCTATCGTAACCTTGGCAAGTGGAAAGAGCTCTTTCACCGCTTGAGCCATTAAATGAGAGGTTGAATGTCGAATAAGCTCAAGTGCTTCAGGACTCTTTTCGGTTACAATTTCAACACGGTCGCCATCAGTCAATCGAGAAGAAAGATCCACTAACTGCCCGTTGATTTTTCCTGCCAACGCAGCCTTGGCAAGACCTGCGCCGATTGAGGCGGCCAGTTCATACACAGTTGAGCCTTCGTGCAGCTCGCGAGAAGAATTATCCGGGAGAGTAATTGTGATTGCAGCCGAATGTGTATCCATAAAATAATCCTTTAGAGGTCAAACAGAAAAGGCATCGATACATCGATGCCTGCATCCTGCTTGTTTCAACTCTGCTTGTTAATGGTAGGCGCGGGCGGTGTCGAACCGCCGACCTCTACCGTGTCAGGGTAGCGCTCTCCCGCTGAGCTACGCGCCTTCATCAAAAAGCTGGAGAGTAATATCAATTTGCGCTTTGGATGTCAAGCTGATTTTACTATCAAACTTTTACATCTTTACCAACCGTGCCACATTTTCCACATGCACCGTCTGCGGGAACATATCAACAGGTTGAATTTCGAGGCATAAATACCCGCACTTTTTCAGAATATCGAGGTCACGTGCCAGGCTCTGCGGCGAGCAGGAAACATAAAGTATTGATTTCGGCCCGAGGGCTGCCACCCGTTCCAGCACATTGCTATCACACCCTTTGCGTGGTGGATTAAGCACCGCGACATCGACTGACAGCCGGTCTGCTGCCATTTCATCAAGCAAATCGGCTACATCACCGGCCTCAAACTGGCAGTTTTTAATACCATTTATCCGCGCGTTCATTGCGGCGTCAGCCACAGCCTCCTCAACAACTTCAACACCAACAACATGTTTGGCTGCCTTGGCAAGGAACAGTGCAATTCCACCAATTCCGCAATACAGATCGAGCACCGTTTCAGTCCCGGTAAGGGCAGCCCACTCACTCACTTTATTGTAGATCAGATGTGCGCCACTATTATTGATCTGAAAAAATGATCGGGGGGATATTCTGAAGGAAACATCTCCGATCCGCTCCGTCAGGTGAAGTTTCTTGGTCAGAAAGAAATCTTTCTGCCCCATAATAACATTACCTTCTGTCGCGTTCACATTTTGGACAACAATTTCAACTTCGGGAACCAGGTCCTGAACAAAACGACCCAGGTGATGTATTTCGTTAAAGGATCGCTTGGAAGTAACAAATACGACCATCGCCTTTTTTTCATACGTCGAGACACGCACAACCAGATAGCGTAACAAACCCATTTTGCTTTGTGGATTGTACACCTGAACTTTGCCTTTTTTGATGCCCTTTCTGACTGCTGCAACCACCTTGTCAATAAGCGGATGATGTATTGGGCACTGCTCCAAATCATAGACATCATGACTTGCCCGGCGGTAGATACCGATAAACGGCTCCGTAAACTTACCGGCTACGGTCAGTTTTGCCGTTGTCCGATAGTGAATCAGGTTGTCGGGCGAAAGCAGCGGATGCACCACCGTCTCAGATAACTCCGGATATTTGGCCATTTCGGCCAAGATCATACCCCGCTTCCAATTTTTCTGTTCGGAGTATTTCATGGCGATGAGCGGACAGCCAAAACAATCAGCACTTTCACGACACGGAGGATTATTGCTCCGCAACAGTGATGGCTGCATCATCTTTTTTACATGGCAAAATGCAGTTCCTCCGGCGACATGATCAACGCCTGCCAGCACAACATCGCCGGGCAGTGCTCCGCCGACCTTAAGGGTCATGCCCTCTTCACTGCGAGCGGTTCCATAGCCGTCTTCGTCCAGAGAGGCTATACGCAACTCCAGCACGTTCTTACGCGTTAACTGTACAAATGGTTTATCTGCGGCGACTGCTTCAGCCGGTTTTTGTGACGCTGTGCGAGCCGGCCGTGTTTTCGTCTGCTCAAATTGATTATTTTTCTTCAAAGTTTATTTCCTTTAGTTTTCAGACAGCGTCACGTTTAATTCCTGCAAGATATTCGCGGAACTTTTCAAATGCCTGCGCGCGGTGGCTTACTTTATTTTTTTCCAACAAGGTCAACTCTGCCATGCTGCGTTCAAAGCCATCAACCAGAAAAAGCGGATCATAGCCGAAGCCCCCCTCTCCTCTGGCTGCACACAGAATCCGCCCGGTAACCGTACCGGCAAACAGCTGTTCATCACCCTCCGGAGTCACGTACGCCAGCACACACACAAAAGCAGCCTGACGCCTATCATCAGGAACAGTGCGGCATTCCGCCAACAACCGGGCGTTATTAGCAGCATCTCCGGCACCCTCGCCGGCATATCGGGCAGAAAAGACACCAGGATCGCCATTAAGACAATCCACTACCAGGCCGGAATCATCTGCCAACGCCGGAAAGCCGGTAAAACTCGCCGCCTCACGAGCTTTTTTAAGGGCATTTTCTTCGAAAGTGGTTCCATCTTCGATCGTTTCGGGAAAATCAGTAAAATCAGCAGCACAACTGACCTGATCCACCAGACCAGTCAACAACGCGTTGATTTCGACTATTTTGCCCTTATTTCTGGTTGCTACTACCAAATGTTTCATCCGGCAAGTGCTCCCCGCTGAAAGGCAAAAAGTTGCTTAACTCCGTCAATAGCCAGGTCACGCATGGCATCCATTTCAGCGCTCGTAAATGGCTCAGCCTCGGCAGTACCCTGCACTTCCACAAAGCGCCCACTGGATGTTATGACAAAATTCATATCGACTTCCGCGGAAGAATCCTCAATATAATTTAAATCGAGAAGCGCCTTCCCTCCCACTATTCCGACACTGACCGCCGCAACAGCCTCCTTTATAGGAATTTCAGAGAGGAGACCCTTAGCTGTCAACGTCGTTAACGCATCAACAAGGGCAACATACGCGCCGGTAATAGAAGCGGTCCGGGTCCCGCCATCGGCCTGTAATACATCGCAATCGATGTAAATAGAGCGTTCACCAAGTTTACCAAGGTCAGTTACCGCCCGCAGAGACCGACCAATCAGGCGCTGAATTTCCAGGGTACGACCGGTCTGCTTCCCCTTTGCCGCTTCACGGGGAGAACGGGTGTGCGTGGCACGCGGCAGCATGGCATATTCTGCGGTGACCCAACCGGTCCCCTTGCCCCTCAAAAAAGGTGGCACTGATTCCTCTACCGATGCGGTGCAGAGGACTTTGGTGTCGCCAAATTCAATAAGTACTGAACCTTCGGCATGTTTAGTGAAATTTCGTGTAATTTTAATTGAACGTAAAGCGGTGGCACCGCGTCCATCATTCCTCATACGTGATAACTCCTCAACTTTGTATAAATCAAAACGTGAAGCATTTCATTAACCTGTCAGCGGTACTTAGTCAAATAAAAAGGGGACCTGATACCAGGTCCCCGTGCGCCGCACCGCTAAAAATATTTATTTTGCTAACTGAGTTAGCCGAGATGAGTATTATTATTCCTTGCCCGATTGGCAACGATAGTAGAATCCAGAAGTTCTCCGCAGCAAGTGCACTTCCAGGCATCGAAGGAGCGGACAAAATCATAAAATTTTTCTGTGAACATACGACCTTTGCAACGTGGACAATGCATGGAATCCCCCCGACTTTTTCAATTAAATAGAAACAGTCTGGTGATTACATCATACGTGCCAATCGCACATTATTTTCTTTTTAACGCAGATAATATTTTATAAATTCAACATTTACAGCGTGTTAAAGTATTTTTTGATCAGAATAAACTTCTTTTCACCGATGCCACTAACCGCGTTTAGATCATCAACACGCAAAATACCGCCATTTTTTTGACGATACGCAGTAATACGCGCTGCCAGAGCTGGGCCTATACCGGGCAAGCGATCAAAATCGCCCTCATTCATCGTTGTAATATCAAGCGGTATTCCCATAATCATTCGTTCAGGTACCGTCATGTGACCCATCATCACCAGATGGGATCCGTCAACTTGCTCCATCAATGTAACAGTGGAGCCATTGCACAGGAGACTATCGGTAAATGGTTCGATTTTATGCTGTTTTAACGGGCGCGCCGGCACCGCCATATTAATGACGCTTATTGCCAATGTATTGGCGGAAATTTCATATATTCCTGGGTGAATAACATCTCCACTGACCTTAACGGAAATCCGATTGCTTGATAAAGCGCGAAAAGCCGCACGAACAGGTACAACCTGATTCGTACGGCTTTTCATATATACCGGCACACAGAGCAGCGCCGCACATGCGACAATGACTACCCGTCGCATGGTTTACCATTCCCCGTAAATCTGAATAGGAATTACTCCTCTGATTTGTGCAGTTTATAATCGATACTGTCAATCAAAGCTTGATAGGAAGCATCGATAATATTATCAGAAACGCCAACCGTACCCCAGCGCGCATGTTTATCGCCGGACTCAATTAATACACGGGTTGATGAGGCTGTTCCCTGTCCGGCAGGTAGCACACGTACTTTATAGTCCAGCAGTTTTACCTCTTTCAGTTTGGGATAAAACTTTTCCAATGCCTTGCGGATTGCGTTATCAAGCGCATTGACCGGACCATTTCCTTCTGCGGCGGTGTGCTCAACTTTACCACCAACCTTAACCATGATTGTTGCTTCAGCCATCGGTTTCTGGTCCTCGCCCCGCTTTTCATCGATGACCCTGAAACCCAGGACAGTGAAGAATTTTCTGTGTGATCCAAGCGCCTTTTTCATCAGCAGTTCAAATGAAGCCTCAGCCCCCTCAAACTGGTAGCCACGATTTTCCATATCCTTGATGTTATCAAGAATTTCAAGTGTGACAGGATCTTTGCTGTCCAGATTGATATTGAACTCCTCTGCCTTAGCCAGAATGTTGGAACGACCGGACAGGTCAGAAATAAGTACGCGGGTGCAGTTTCCAACCAGCTCCGGACGCATGTGTTCGTACGTTTCGGGATGACGCTGGATCGCACTGACATGTACTCCACCCTTGTGGGCAAATGCAGAGTTACCGACGTATGCCTGGTGTTTATTCGGAGAGATATTGGCCAGTTCGTACACATAGCGGGAAACTTCACGCAGATGCCGCATCTGCTCATCCGTGATACACTCCTTACTCATCTTGGCTTTCAGCGCCGGAATAATCGAGCAGAGGTTGGCGTT
>CAIRND010000051.1 GCA_903879825.1 uncultured Geobacteraceae bacterium | reverse complement strand
TGGACGGAACATGGTTATGTAATCGTTGCCCACTGCGGTACTGGAGTTGTTGGCATCCAGATCCAGCAGCGGAGCGTCGTTGACATGGGTGATCGTGATTGACGCAGTATCTGAAGCCAGGGAGAATGCCGTCGCGCTACCGCGATTGGCATCAATAACGCTGACCTTGTTTCCCGCCGTACCGGTTGCCTGATCCCAGGCATAATAATCAAAGCTGGCGGTCTGGCCGTTGTCGGCGTCAGGGACGAAGCGCACCATGTCGGTGCTATTAAGCAGCAGGGCACTGCTCCCCGAAACAGCACCAAAAGCGGTCCAGGCACCAGCTCCGACCTTGTATTGCCAGGTTCCACCAGAAGAGGGGCCATTGACGACTGCGCCATAAATGGCAATGCCTTGCAGCAGTCCGTTGTTTACGCCGTGGGTCGTGCTGCCGATGGTGGTGTCTACATCGGTGACTGTTGCCAGAAATGATGCAACTGTCTGGCCGCCGTCAGCGATGACGTTCTCAGTAATGCTGGTCAGGATTGGGGCTGTGCCGCTTAATACCGGTGCATCATTAATCGGATTGATGGTTAAAGACATGGTGGCCGTGCCGGAATAAACCAGACCATCACTCACCTGGAATTGAAAGCTGGGGGAGCCGTTGTAATCAGTCGTAGGGGTAAAAACCAGAGAACCGATACTGGCAGTGGGAATAAACTGATTGGTAGCTACCGCAGCGCCGCCCAGCGTGAGCGTGCCATTGAGCGGCAGGGACATGATTTTTATACCGGCGAGTGTGTTGTATAGGGTACCAGAACCAGCAGAACCATAATCCAGATCGGTAAAGGAGAAATCACCTGCGGTAAAAGTAATCTTGCCGTCTTCGTTGACACTGCGTGCGCCGCTGGTTGTGGTTGGCGCATCATTAAGCTCAGCAGCCGAGCCCATGGTAATTGTGAAGCTTTTATCGATAGACGACGTACCGCCGCTGGAGGCTCTGACAATTATGGTATAGACCTGACCGGCATACGTGGCGCCGACGTTACCACTGGATAGTGTCGTGCCATCAGTACCGGTCATCCAAGAGGGTGCACCGGATACATAGGAATAACTTATTACGCTATCAACCGTATCCAGGTCAGCTGCACCGCCGGCCCAGGCGTAACTTTGATTACCGCTGTTGTTCCAGATGACATTGCCGGGTGCATTATCCCAGGTGGTGGGGTCGTCTTTGTAAGTAACGGAGAGGGTGACTGCACCATCGACTGTCGTCGTACCGTCGGAAACGGTATACGTCAGTGGGGTGAGTATATGTGGCCCTTTGAGAGAAGCGCTGGCAGCGGGGGTGTAGGTAAGGGTGCCGTTGCTGCTCACGCCTTCACCGCCATAAACAAGAACAGCTTTAGCGGTATCGACATCGCTGGCAAGTGTGGCGAGATCGATGCTGCCGGGAACCCCTTCCGTAAGACTGAGAGCGCCTATTGTGGCTACCGGAGCGTCGTCTGCGTAGGTGGCTTCAATGTGGAGTACGGCGGTATTGCTTTGCAAACCACCCTCATCGATGCCATAAACATTTTTATTAAACGTTACAACCCCTTTTTTCGCTGGGTCAGCTGGGGGGGTGAAGTAATAGTTAGTTCCTGAAATAAGAGTGCCATCCACATAATATTTCATATTGGCAGGTGAACTTTCTGTGTCATGTACTTGGTTCGAAATATACCAATAATCCTCTACACCTTCTATTTGTTGGACAGTTCGGTCTGTTGCGACCGGTGCGCTGTTGGGGTCTATGTAATACGTTCCGGACCAGGTAACGGTGCCTTTTACGTCAGTCAGAACAATCGACCAGGCACTGCCGGGAACTTTACCATCACCATTAAATATTCCAACAAAAGACTCGCTATCAAGGTAACTACCACCTGAATCTGTACCGTAAGTGGGGTAACTTGGTTGAAACGTGACATTAGTTAAAGCAACGGCAGCAAAACCTACTTTAGAGCCAAAATAAGTAGCCTTCGCGGAGAATTCTCCGGCGTAACCTTTTTTGATGACAATATCAGTGCCATCGTTATTGAAAGTAGCCCATCCTTCTTTAGAGCTGGTCCCAACCCCAGGCAAAGTGTCACCGTAGTCAACAGCCGCAATAGCGGGTGCCTCAATCACCCCGGTCTGCGCCTCCAACACCCAGTTTCCACCCAACGCCGCAGCCCCTGTGGCATCGGTACTTGCCGCCACATCGGCGCCGGTGGCGTGAGAGAGTGCATTGATAAAAGCCAGACCGTCCGCGCCCGCAGCGACATCACAACCATACAGCAGAAAATCGGCACCAGCGGTGAGACTGTGGTGGATGGTTTGCAGTGCAGCGGCATTGGCTGCATCACTTAAAGAAGCTGACGTTATCGCCCCACCTGACAAACTGAGCACGCCGGAACTGCCGTGACTGACCAGATGAATCGCCTCAATTCCGCTGCGTCCTTGCAACGCTGCCGCCATTTGCTCCAACGCAGAAGATTCTGCGGTCAGATACACCACCTGAAATGAAGGATCAATCCCGGCCAATAGAATCCCGGCGTTGGCGACATTGACATCAATAAATACGATCTGGCTGCTTGAAAGGGGGGTGATGAGCGTGCTGGACATGGGGTAACTCCGCGACAAAAGGATTAATGGGATGTTTAGGCATTTTTTACCATTAAAACTGAAGTTAACTCCACCCACGCTTTGGAACGAATTAGCACGAAATGGAACTCTGGGGAGGGATGAGGGAGGAAAACTTACGCTTCGGGGGGTATTCCGGCTTATCGGATAGACAGCGGTTCGGCAGAGTAAAAGCCGATATCATATGATGAGTTAGTTTTATTCAAATTATCCGTTGAAGTTTGTTTTGGTATTACCTATACTACCAACTATGAAACCTGACATCGTTCTTGACACCAATGTTCTTGTCTCCGCGCTCAAATCGGCGCGGGGTGCTTCATTTCGTCTACTTTCGATGGTGGAGCAAGACCTTTTCACTCTTCATGTTTCAACCACTCTCGTCACTGAATATGAAGCGGTTCTCAAACGTGGGCTTACGGCGCTTTCACCTGAGGATATCGACAACGTGGTGGATTTTATCTGTTCTAAAGCCGTACTGAATAAGATTTTCTATCTGTGGCGACCTGTGTTGAAAGATCCGGGTGATGATTTTGTTCTGGAGCTTGCTGTCAAGGCAAATGCAACTATTGTCACCTGGAACGTAGCCGATTTTAAACGTGCCATGCTATTTGATGTTGCCGTGATGACGCCGCGTGACTTTCTTACATCCCTGGAGGTACAACCATGAGCACAATTAGTGTACGTCTTCCCGATTCTATCCATTCTATGGCTCGTGTAATTGCCAGCGAAGACCATATTTCCCTCAATCAATTCATTGCCTCTGCTGTGGCCGAAAAGATATCCGCTCTTACCACCGAAACATACCTTGCCGCGCGCGCTGCCAAAGGCTCTGCAGAGAAGTTCCGCGCGGCGCTGGCCAAAGTGCCTGCTGTTGACCCGGAAGAATTTGACCGGTTGTAAGCAGTAATTGCTTCAATCTTGTCACCATCTATCATCTGTGCTACCGTATTTCCATCAAAAGTATGGAGGTTTACCATGATAACAACAACCATTCAACTGAACGAAAAGCAACTTCTTGGCGCCTTGTCAAACTATCAACCGACAGAAATCAAACGACTCATCTCCCGTTTGGTGCGCATGAATCTTTATACTCCGCCATCACTTGAGACCATAACCCGGACGGCATCTGCTTCTGTGCAGCGCAACAAAACGCCAGAGTCAGCGGTGATGGAGGCGGTGAAATGGGCGCGCACTCAAAAGTAGTCCTTGATACCAATGTTTTCATTTCGGCCTTCGGCTGGCGCGGCATTCCGTGGAGCATAGTAGACCTTGTCCGGCATGGCTCCATTGTTAACCATACATCAGAAGAAATGCTGGAAGAGCTGCGCCGGGTGGTTGCATACCCAAAACTCAAATTTTCGACACAATTACAAGCCGATATTATTGAATTTGTTCTTGCCAATTCCAACCTCGTAACTTCTGCTGCTGTCACCGATCTCATCATTGAAGATCCTGATGACATAAAGATAGTTTCCTGTGCTGTCGCCGCCAAAGCCCATTGCATTATTTCAGGCGATCCCCATCTTCTTGATCTTGGTTCATATCGCACAATTGCCATTCTCAATCCTGCTGCTTTCATCTCATCCATTCGATAGCTGAGGCAGCTTCATTCTCCACCTTCCACCCCAAACCTCGGAGTTTTTTTTGCCCCCCCCATTCCCATAAGCGCTAACCAGATAAGCCGTGAAGCGGCAACCTCCGGGAATTGGCGGAATACGGGGGAATCTGGCTTATTTGAAGGAGAGCGGTTCGGCAAAGCAGAAGCCGATACCATAAGATGATTTGACCGGGTTGGGCTTGCCCGGCACGTTGGAAATTTTTTCGCGCAATCTGCGCACCAAAGCATCCAAAGCACGACCTGAATAATCATCGATACGGCTTGGGTAGAGCTGTTTTACCAGTAGATCTCTACTGACAGAGTCACCGGAGGACTTCATCAGTATCTTGAGAAATTCAAGCTCCAGAGAGGTAAGTTCAACTAACGTGTTATCAGGGGCCAACAATGTCCAGAATGTCTGATCAAGAATCCAGCAATTGGAAATGCCATCCTTTTGTGCAGAATCAGCCAGAGGCTTCACCCGCTTTGCAAGCTTGGCGATGGCCAACGCCAGCACCTTTGCGCTTACCGGCTTGGTCATATACAGGTCAGCACCGGACTCATAACCGCTGAGCTGATCTTCCTCACCATCTCTGGCAGTAAGGATAATGACGCCCATAGTTGTGTTGGTATGCAGATAGGTAGCAAGCACTAACCCAGACTGATCCGGCAGACCGACGTCTATAATGGCCAGGTCATACGAGCCGGTATCCAGAGCACGATAGAACTCACGCCCACTCCCGGCGCCCGTAACGAGATAGCCTACCAGCTCCAGATATTCAATAAGACTTGTCCGGAGGACAAGGTCGTCTTCGACAATGATGATACGGATTTGTTCAGCAGACATGGGATTCCTCCGGAATAGCTATCAGCGGCAGTCGCATCAATACCGCAACATTGCCCCCTCTGAGAAGTAGCAGATCCAGGCTACCACCATGCTGTTCAACGATGCTTCGAGACTGGAAGAGTCCCTGACCCGTGCCGCTGGTGCCGCTGCTGTTAGTGCCACGCTTGAAATTCTGAAACAGTACTTCAGTGTCGTTCGAAAGCGGTGCGTACGAGTGATTAAATATGGTTAGCTCCAGCCGATCATCCATGACACCGACTCGTAATGTAATAGGGATATTCGGCGATGAATATTTGGCGGCATTGTCCAGCAGGTTTAAAAGTGCTGTATGTATCCGGCTGCGGTCAATGTATACTTGGAGACCCGTTGGCAGATTGAAGTGGCAGGAGAAATGCTCGCCCCAGTGATCAGTTGCTGCAGCAACCGTTTGCCGCAAACAGCATTCAGCATCGGTTGTTTCAAGCACCAGGTTGAACTGCTTGAACTCGACACCATGTCGGCGCTTGGTAGCCTCAAAAATATCCACCAGCCGATCAATGGCTCGCTGCATCTTGCCCAACGACGATGACGGTGTGCGACCGGCCTGTAGTTCTTTAAGTCCGATGATATCCAGATTAGTTTGAAGAATGGCCAGTGGTGTGCGGTATTCGTGGGTCATCATATTTAGAAAGGACTCTTGTACCTCACTCTGTCCGTGAATCCGACTATTTAATTCCTGAAGCCGGATTAGGCATCTGCAGGCACGCTCTCCTATCGCCACCCGCGCCTGCAATTCACCAACATCAAATGGCTTCCCGACAAAATCGTCAGCGCCACAATTAAGCGCAGTCGCTGCAGAAGCTTTACAGCTGAGATAAGTCATAATGATGGCATAATAAGGCTCGTTAGGTTCCCTCTCCCGCAGCCGCCGAACAATCTCTGGCCCTTCGATACCCGGCATCATCCAGTCGAGAATGACCAGATGCGGATGCACCGGCTCGCACAGGATTCTCCACGCCTCTTCTCCGTCTTTTGCAGATATGACGTTATAACCCCACTCCGTCAACAGAATTGTCAACATTAGTCGCTGTGAGATATCATCTTCAGCAATCAGTACGTCCATTGGTTGCCCTTATCGTGGTGATGAATTTCCTCTTTTGCAATAGAAGTATACAAGCAATCACCTCCTGCAAACCACCCATGTTTTGGAACCAATTGGAACGAAATGAAACTGAGATAAAGAAGGTTTATAAAAAAACAACCCTTGGAAACAAGTGATAGCAACACCAAATGTGCAATCGTTCAGATCTGTTGTGGTTCCACCGACGCATCCGTTAGCGGCAGGCGTAACAGTGCAACAACATCCCCATGTTCGTGAATCGTAAGTATCAGACTGCCACCATGCTGTTCTACGATTCCGCGAGCCAGATAGAGCCCCTGGCCAGTCCCACCAGTGCCCGCACTGTTTGAACCACGACTGAATTCCTGGAAGAGTACTTCGCTATCGGCCGGTAGCGGTGCGAAGGTATTGTTGTGAACAACAATTTCCAGCAGGTCACCCTTTATGCCAACGTGTAGCGTAACCGGGATATCTGGAGGCGAGTATTTGGCGGCATTGTCAAGCAGATTTAAAAGGACCGTCCGTAACAGACGGCGGTCAGCAGAAACATTACATTCAAGAGACTGGTTGTTCAGAAAGACAAACCGATCTCCCCAGAAGGCTGTTGCCGAAACCAGTGTTCCCTTTATGAGTTGCTCAATATCGATTGTTTCAAAGACCAGCTTGACATTAACCATATCAAGATCTTTCCGCCGCTGGGTAGCCTCAAAAACATCCACCAGACGATCAATAGCGTGCTGAATATTGTTCAGCGACTTTGAAACACCGTGGCCGCTCTGCTGTTCTTTCAGTTCCATAATATCAACATTTGTTCGAATGATAGCAAGTGGGGTCCGGTATTCGTGTGAAACCATATCCAGAAAGCGTCCCTGTATTTCACTCTGTTTCTTGATCCGACTATTAGCCGATTCGGCGGTGCTATTGGCCTGCTTTAGAAGTGTCTGTACAACTTGGTATTCATCGATTTGTCTGTGCAATTCCCCCGTCATGGTTGTGGCCAGTCGTAGCGCACGTTCCCGGCCATTTGCCAACAACCAGGCAAGCAGAGCAAGTATAAGACTCAGGCTGGCTCCGGCTATGACTATCAGCAATTTTGCGTTGCGACCAAAGCGGGCATCGAAGTTTTCCAGAGTGCTCATGGAGAGCATCCAGGAGCGTCCGGCAACAACAAAATACTCATTAGCGAAGATGGTTGAGGGTCCGTGCGGGACAGCGCCACTAACCGAGCTGTAAAGGAGTTTTGAGGCGGAGGGTTCGACATCATCGTAAACAGCCAAGGCGAGCCCCGGCAGTTTTTCGCCGTAAAGGCTGGCCATCAGGTTATGCATATTGAACTCGGCAAAAACCCATCCGATCAGGTGGGAGCGGCGCGCAGTCTCACTGTCATGCCGTCGGCCTCTGGCGTAGATCGGCAGATACATTATGAAGCCGGGTTGTACAACGGCCTCGTTATCTACAGCCAACTGAACCATGCCGGAAATTGCCGGCACACCGGAGTCGCGTGCCTTCTCCATTGCTGACCGCCTGACCGGATCAGTCCATTGGTCGAGTCCAGAGAGAGTGAATTTACTGCCAGCGGAGTGCTCAAGCGGGATGATAGGAGTATATATTTTTCTCTGCCCCGCGGGTTTAATGGCGTAGGTGGTGCTCCCGAGGCGGCGCATGGCGGCAACTTGTCCTTTTTTGTGCGCCTCCGATATTAACTCGATAACGCCGATTGCCCGGATAGCGGAAAAATTGGCGTCAAGCTGGAGCGAATCTATATATTCACGGAAGTTGCTTTGATCCTTTATATCAGTAGTTGCAAACAGGCCCTGCACACCACGGAGCATCTGCTCGTGGCCTGAGATGTGTTGTTCAACATGGCTGACGGTCTCACGCAGTAAGAAATCAAACTGGGAGCGTAATGCCATGCGTGAGTTTTGTTGTTCGTGATCCCAGGCGAGCCAAGTGACAGAGAGCATGGTGGTAAGAACCAGTAACGGCAGGAAAAATGGTCGAAGTTGGGTCATGGAGGTGTCTGGAAATTGGTCATTGCAGCAGCGATATCGGCGTTGAAATATTTTTCGAAAATCCGGCGTACAGTTCCATCAGAACGCATGACGTTAACAAGATCCCGCCATTTTTTCTGTTCCGCAGGTGACAGAGATTTCTTGGACATGATGAGGCCGTGAGGCACTGCCGGATCGTTGAATTCGACGAGTTTAGTTAATATATGGAGCTTCTTTTCTTCCAGAGCAGGGGTGTCAAATGGTTCTATGATCATCCCCTGGATACGGTTGAGGAACAATGTCTGATACAGAGGAGCAAGATCATTTGCCTGGCTGACACGGTTGACGGTGTTCAGCTTGTCTACTAAACGGTTAGCGGATTCGCTGTAACGAAAACTGCGGATAACTCCGAGTTGAAAATGGTTACTACGCTCTACATCGGCCAACTGCTTCACATTGGCATCCTTACGTACCAGCAGATAATATTTGTTACTGAAGTACCAGGCGAAGGCAGCGAAGCGGTTGCGCTCGATATTGGTTATACCGGAAAGACTGAAATCAAGCGCACCGGACTCGATCAGTTGCCAAATGCGAGCCCGCGGCATCACGTTAACATTGATTTTGCAGCCACTCCGACGGATCAGTTCATCGGCAAAATCCTTGTCTATTCCGGCATTAGTATCGGCAGAATAGAGTTGGCCGTGCTCGTGCAGAGCCAACGTAAAGGGGCGCGAGCAGTCCGGCCCGGCCGCAGTTGCACTGCCGAGACTGCATAGCACGAGCAGCAGGCAGCCAAAGGTGAGGCTGGTCATTTTATTTTTTTCGTATGTCAGCATAACATCTCCTTGTACAGCTTAAGTATACAAGTAATGTTCACCTGCATTCCACCCACGAATTAGAACGTATTGCAACGAAATGGTACAAAATATTGATTGGACTATAGAAGTGGAAATTTGTCGAAGTGACAGTATTGATCTGCATAACAGCAACCAACGTCAAATGCGGAATCGGTCAGCAGGATTGGGTATCATCCATTACGACCGCCAGCGGCAGCAGTAGCAGGACAACAACATCACCACGTTCGTCAACTGTCAACGCCAAACTGCCGCCATGCTGTTCTACAATTCCACGAGCCAGATAGAGTCCCTGACCAGTCCCACCAGTACCCGCACTGTTTGAACCACGACTGAATTTTTCGAAGAGTGTTTCGCTGTCGACCGGCGGTGGTGCAAAGGGATGGTTGTGAACAGAAATTTCCAGCAGGTCACCCGTTATGCCAACGTGTAGCGTAACCGGGATATCCGGAAGCGAGTATTTGGCGGCATTGTCCAGCAGATTTAAAAGGACTGTCCGTAACAGACGACCGTCAGCAGAAACTTTGCAGTCAAGGGGCTGACTGTTCAGAAAGATAAAACGATCTCCCCAGAAGGATGTTGCTGAAACCAAAGTTCCTTTTATAAGTTGTTCAACATCTATTGTATCAAATACCAGCTTGAGATTAATCATACCAAGATCTTTGCGTCGCCGGGTTGCATCAAAAACATCAACCAGCCGATCAACGGCATGCTGCATATTATTCAACGTCGGGGAAATGTCCTGACCGGCCTGTCGCTCTTTTAGTTCCATAATGTCGATATTCGTCTGAATAATAGCCAATGGTGTACGGTATTCATGGGAAACCAAATCCAGAAAGCGCTCTTGTACTTCACTCTGACTCTTGATTTCGCTATTCAAATCCTGAAGTTGTGCCTGATAGCAGTCACTCATATGGATAGTTTTCATCAGTTTCAACTTTTCGTTACGCAGTTCTTCCTCAATTCGATCGGTGGTCAGCGACAGATAGCTGTAGGCGATAGCCAGTTCGGCGATAATGCCATAAAACATAATCCAGCGCAGGATAGCATCCTGGGACAACGCACCGGAAAAACTTACAAACAGCGATGCAGAAAAGATGTGATACCAAGCCCTGGCAAAAACCAGAACGATCAAAGGCAGCAGAAAGACTGACAACAGCCACTGCATAGAGTAACGGCGGATACGGGCATAAAAGAGCGGTTCAATGGAGGTGCGGGCAAAAAGGAATGCCGCAACAAGATTGATAGCGATTATCCGTGCAACGATGTTTTCTGAGACATAGAAAAAGTAGAGCATACAAAATACACCTGCTGCTACCACAGCAGTATTAAGCGGAGTGCCCCACCAGCGCCTGCGGATTCCATGAAACCGCCGTATTCCTTCGTATAACAACAACGGGTGCAACATTATCAAGCCATTGCCAATAATTTTCGGAATAAACTGGGGCTGCAAAGCTGGCAGCATCAAATTAAGCAGAGAACCGACCGACCAGCAGGCGGTACCGATCATCCAGACAACGAAACCGGGATAAGTCGTACGGGTGCGCCAGGTGTGAAGCAGCATCAGTACAAGGACAAAATCGACAACAATACTGATGGCAATAATTGAGGGTGTATCAAGTTTCATGAATATATCCGTTAGAACCTGATGACAAAGCGACTTATCACCAGTACTCCTTCTGTCGTATTGCGGCTCAGTACATCCTGGTAGGCAGCCAGAGATATTTTCACATGATCGAAACGGCCATAATAAATTTCACCACCGACTGAAAGGCGCATAAGTCCACTATCAGTGACGGTTTTACCACCTTTTTTATTGTCTTCGCCAATGATAAAATTTACGGCCGGGCCGATCCGTATTTTTTCTGCCAGGCGCCAGGTGGCCAGGCCCTCTGCTGAAAATTCGTTGCCGGGAGTGACGTCGCTGTCCGGGTTGCGGAAACGGACGGCGTATTTGATCACTGCATCGAAAGAAATCTGTGGCATAAGCTTGAAGAGATACAGCTCTGCAACCAGATCTGTCTGACCGTCACCGAAATTTACCGAATGGTTTTTGTCATAGCCGCCGGCGGTCGTTGTCAATAGAGTTGTCGCCTTTGTCTCGATTGTTAAGCCGCTTCTTTCAACTCCAGAATAGCTTGATCTTTGTTCTTTCTGGTGTGATTGAGTGTGACTACTTCAGGTCGATCCCAGTTCCGACTGGTGGATGT
>CAIRND010000050.1 GCA_903879825.1 uncultured Geobacteraceae bacterium | reverse complement strand
TTCCTCCTCTCAACAGGTTGGTTGCTGTCGGTTACCAGACATACAGGGGGATAAGTACCGCTGCCAGTACACAGACAGAGGGTAGATACAGACGGTGATAGACCTTGGCAATATCGGCATGAAAATATTCGCAGGTCAGTACATAACAAAGATGCACCGGCGAGAGCATCACGCCGGCAAAACCGGAGCCGAACGCCAGGGCCACAAGCGCCGGGGAGGGGGACGAAGCTCCCATCAGCGGCAGCAGTAGTGGAAAGGTAATACCAACATAGCCGACGGTGAGACCGGTCATGACTCCGGCAATAAACGGTATCAGAAACAGCAGCAGATGTACCGGCATGTGGGAGGTGGTGAAAAAGGAGGAAATACCTGCCAGAGCGCCGGTCGTCCGCAGTACCTCCTGAAAGATCATGATACCGATCACCAGGAAAAGTGCTTTTCCCGATACACTTTCGCGCAGGTTTTTTATAATCATGGCCGGAGTATAGCGGTGAAAACCATAGAGCGACACGACCGCCCCACCCAGAGCCAGCGCGGCATTAACCCGAAACAGCACCACCAGCAGCAACGCCAGCATGATCGGGGATATCATGGTGAGAAAGATCAGGAATTCCCGTTTCCTGCCGACCGTAGACGGGCGGGTTTCCTGCCGCCCGATGCCCCGAAAACAGAACAGTGCACCCCAGGCGACGACGGAGAGGGCAAAAGGAAGGTTGGCAATAAACAGGGTTTGTGTTGTAAGGCCCGTAATACCTGCAGCCAGAATTATACCGGGATAGAGCGGTGAAACGTATTCCCAAATATGGCGGTACCAGTAATTAATCATCGCCTTCTGCTCGGGAGCAATAACAGCATCACCTGCGGCCTCGTTGACCATCGGGGCGGAAAACACCGCGCCACCCGGTGAGGGAAGCATACCGATCATGGCCGGCATGGCTGCCATAACAATGCGGCGGTCCGGAATAGCCGTAGACAGCGAACTGACCATACGCTTGAGCATTCCGGTGGTGCGCAGAATGTTTTCCATGACCATCGTCAGCATCAGAGTCAGGGTCATTTCAAGGGATTTTGGAGCGAAAATGCCGAGTGAAGCGGCTTTGAGGAATTGAAGCGGCGGGGTCAGATAGATTATTCCCAGCACCAGGGCACCAATCGGCATAACTGCGGCCATCGATACCTTGCGACGCAGAAGCACAATGATCAGTATCAGCACCACTGCAGTTTTTAAAAGGTCAGTCATGAGGGTCAGGCCGCCTCGGCTTTCCGGTTGAGCGAGTTGAACACCATATCAAGGACACTCTTCTGGCGCGCTTCAAATTTATTCAGCACCGCCAGACATGTGCCCATTGGACAGACATCATGCAGGAAGTCAGCGTCCCTGCCCGAAAGTATGACAATCCGGTTTTTATCCATCCCCGCAGCCACCGCAAATTTGAGGAGCTTGAGGCCATCCATGGCCGGCATTTCCAGATCGATCAGCATCAGATCGTACCCGCCGACCTTAATGAAATGGAGCGCCGTCATCGGATTGTTGCAGGTTTCTACCTGAAGCAGCGGGAAGTTTTCAGCTATATAGGCAGCCAGAAACCGGGTAAACGCTGCATCATCGTCAATTAAAAGTATTCGTCCCATAGGCCTAAGTTATAACTGATTCGTCGGTTCATTGCCACAAAAAGGCGCAAAAGTCACAAAAATCAGTCTTTTATAGCGAGTGACTATTGAAACCGTTTGGTTAGTGATTCGTATCGTATAAACCCAAGTATTTTTTGTGCTTTTTTGCGGCTAACTGTTTTTTCCACGTCCGTAGGTTTTCGTCTTAAAACAGGTACTTTGAGCGGTTGGTAAAATAGGTGCGGTGGCGGTAGATGAAGATCGAAATCAGTAAAATAGCCACGGTAACACTGATATTACTTGCAAGTAATCCGCTGCTATCAACCTTTTCACCGACTACTTTTTCCAGTTCGGCGGGGGTTATCAGCAGCAGATTTGTCACCGTATTTACCAATTCAAATACATTGTAGCCGATCAGCAGATACCAGGTCAGATTTTGGCGCTTCATGAGTCCCAGGAACAGATAGAGACATATCAGACTGTCAAAGAAGACAAGTATGCCGGCAGGTTTACCGTGATAGATGACCCCGAAAAAGGGGATTGGCTGACCGTAACTGGAAACGGTAAGCATAAAAAAGAACAGGTACAGTCCACCAAGCAGAGTGATACCTAGTGGCCGCCTCAGTTCCTGTTCGTTATGAATTTCGCTATCTTCCACGTAATACCCGCTTGTTAGCTGTTATTAGACTTACGCATATCACTAATGGCGACGCACCCGAAAATAACCAGCAGGATAAACCCGCAAAAAATCCAGTCTGCCGTACTGAAATCGAACATGGTTAACTCCTCTTGAACGCTTCTGCCGCTTCGGCCATCATGCCTATCTCCTGATAGCAGGTTCCGAGCAGATAGTATACCTCATTCAGTGGAAACTGTTCAGCAAAGACTGCGTCTGCCAGCACATCCGTTATGATGGCGGCGGCGTCATCACTGAAGCCGTTGCCATGCTGTTCGACTGCAACTGCGAGAGCGGTGAGGTAATCGAGCGGAGGTACGGCCGGAAGTTTACCCGCCAGTATCGCGGCAATCCTCGCTTCCACCCGTGCCCGCTCCGCCGGTTCCAGAAGGGTGATCAATTCACTCCATACTTCTGCAGCCTGATCGTAGCGACCAAGTACGTACAGCGCTTCGCCATATTCATACGCGGCATGGCGATCAACAGGGTTAAGATTCACCGCTATTTTTAACTGTTTTTCGGCACTGTACCAGCTGGGCACAGCATGCTGCAGACTTGATAATCGACTGCCCTTATCAACGTAGGCCCGGGCAATTTCCAGTGGCAGCCCGGCATTTTCCGGATCTATCAGTGCCATTATCTTGAGAAAATTTATTTTGCGATCAATATAGGGAGTGTCCACTTCCCGCGCTTCGAGCATGATGATCTGGCCACCAAGTTCCGATATGATGTGCGGGTACGCCTCCTTCAGTATGGAAGCATAGGCGGCAGCACCGATGCAGTCCGGATTAAGCCGCAGAACCTGGTAAATGCCGCGCCCCACCATATCGTAATCAGGAGTGCTGGCTGCATCCAAAACGGCATAGTCCTCTTCCAGCAAAGGAATAGGGGGCTTGTCTGCCCATAAAATAGCGACCAGACCATCTCTGCCGCTTAACTGATAACCACTCTCAGGGGTAAAATATTTTATTCCGGCCAAAGTGGTCGGCTGCATCTGTATGTTGCTCATCGTTTTTTTTCCTCTCTTCCAGGGAACGTATTGATACCTGCATTTTTGCCTATCATCCGG